>CALCFH010000220.1 GCA_937900215.1 uncultured Cryomorphaceae bacterium | reverse complement strand
ACTGGCAATCCTTCTACCCTCCATAGCAATCCGGTTGGAGAATTACCTCGAACCACAATATCATTTCTTGAGTCGTTGGCAGAGCTCACTCCTGCAAAGTTGGTAGCTAGTCGTGCCACATCGTTTCTTCCCCCTGAAAACCGAGTAACCTCTTCTAAACTAAAAGTTCGAGCGCTCACCTTGGCCATTTCATTTATCGGAAGTTCTTTTGCCTCAGAAGCAACCACTACTACCTCCTCCAAAGTTTCAACCGACTCAACCATAGACAGCTCCAAAACTACCTCCTTGCCCGAAGTAACGATTACGTTATTCATGGTTTGGCTCTTGTAGCCTAGACTTTGAAATTGAAAGCTATGTCTTCCGATGGGAACCTTTTCAAGGCGAAAGCGACCATCTACGTCGCTAACCGTTCCAATAACGGGCTCACTTCCAAGTAGAGTTACACTTACGTTGGGAAGAGGCATTTTAGAATCTGCATCCAGTAAAAGCCCACGAACGATCTGCGTTTGAGCCTTTGTGGTAAAAGTCGTCACGCAAAGAATGACGAGGGTGATAACTAATTTTTTCACGTCCATAATATTAGGTTAAGGCCGCAAACCTATTGGAGTGGAATGATCTAGAACAACCCTTTTTGGATAAGCAGTCTGTTCTCATTCTTGAAACGTTTGTTTTTTTGGTTGGATTGGAAATTAAATAGCGGAATTCACTTATACGACTCAACTTTGAAAATGACCTTTCCAAGGCATTGAATTTACGCTTCAAAGCAAAATAACATACATTGAAAAAGGCGACAGGCTATCTTTGGGAAGATGATTCCGTTTAAACTATATAGAGAACCCTGGCCGAGAATTATTGGCATACCACTTATAGGTATTTTATTGGCCATTATTTACTCAGATGGACATTGGACGTTCTGGCATAGCATTAAGCCCATGGTTTTTACGGGCTTGATGTGGAACCTGGATTACTATTTAATTTCTCTTTCCAGAAAAAAGTGGCCGGGTGTTGAGCAAACTAGCAAACGAATTACTCGAATTATTCTATGGATTCTAGTTGCAAACTCTACTCTCGATATCGGATTATGCCAATTGTTGAGTTACTTTGGATTAGAGGAGCCCGTAAGTCTTGATATGCTAAGTAATAAATTGGCAACCAACCTATTGGTAACTTTTGTGGTAGGCTCTCTTTACGAATCTGGCTATTTCTTCCGACAGTGGAAAGAACAAACTCTCATTGCTGAGAAAGCAATGAGTTTACAATTACAGTCAGAATTGAGTTCTCTTAAAAGCCAGATTTCACCGCATTTTTTATTTAATAGCTTAAACACTTTGGTGAGCATCATTCCTGAGGATCCGAAAAAGGCGGTGGAATTTACAGAACGACTTTCACAAGTCTATCGATATATCCTTCAATACAAAGAACAAGAAAGTGTTCCTTTAGAAACTGAACTCCATTTTGCACAGGCCTACTATTTCTTAATGAAGATGCGCTTTGAAAACAGCCTAGAGATGGTATTCGATATTAAGGAGCATCACAACCACCTTTTTATAGCTCCTCTTAGTTTGCAAATTCTTATTGAGAATGCGATAAAGCACAATGTGGTTTCCAACTCAAAACCTTTGAAGATTGAAATCTCAACGACCAATGGCGATCGGCTTTTGGTTCGGAACAACTTTCAGCTTAGAAAGAGTGTGGAGGGTTCAACAGGAACTGGATTAAACAATATCATTAAAAGGTATGCCTATCTGGTGCCAGAAAAAGAAGTTGAAATTGTGAATGATACTATCTTTTTTACTGTATCTCTTCCGCTTTTGACCCATAAAAACAGCTCAAAAGAGTTTACGTTATGAAGGTATTGATATTAGAAGATGAGGCTCCGGCCTACCGTAGGCTGAACAAACTTCTTGAAGAAAACCATCCCGACATTGAGGTTATCGAAGTCTTGGATTCCATTTCTGAAGCTTGCGAATGGCTTGAAAACAATAATCCTGTCCATTTAATCTTTAGTGACATCCACCTAAGTGACGGCTTGAGTTTTGAGATATTTGAAAGAACGAATCCAAAATGCCCTGTTATTTTCACCACCGCTTTTGACCAATATATGATGGAAGCCTTCCAGAATAAAGGAATTGACTATTTGTTAAAACCGATCGATCTAGAAGCACTAAACCGAAGTATTGCCAAGTACAAAGAACTTCAATCGGATTTTTCAAATACCGTTGAGCCCAATCTAAAAGCGCTGGTTCAGCATTTAGAATTGAATAAGAAGGCATTCAAATCTCGCTTACTATTGAAGATAGGCACCAAATTGAAACCCATAAGTGCATCGGAGATTGCCTATTTCCAATTCAAAGAAGGTTCTGTAGAAATTGTCACCATCCATCACAAGTCCTATCCATATGAACTTTCTTTAGATGAATTAGAAACACAGCTAAATCCCGAAGATTTCTTCCGGGTTAATCGACAGTTTATCATTCATATTCAATCTATCCAACATATTCACTCTCATTTTAAAGGGCGCTTAAAAATTGAACTCCAACCCAATCCAGAGATAGAAGTGTACACAAGTAGAGAACGCACGAAGGCCTTTAAAAATTGGTTGAGTTAAATTTGAATTGTGAGTTTTGCTCATTTTCATTAGATTAGTGACAACTCAAAGCAAACCACAACTTGACTATCCCTGCTGAATCTATTGAAGTAAACGCACTCGTTAATGTGTCTCTCAAAAAGCTATGGCAGTTGTGGATTGAAGAGCGGCATATTGAAAAATGGAACAGCGCTTCAGACGACTGGCACACTCCTAAGGCAGTGAACGATTTTAGTTTGGGTGGAAGGTTTTTATGGCGGATGGAAGCCAAGGATGGTTCTATGGGATTTGACTTTTCGGGAACCTACACTGATATAGTTGAATATGAATACATTGCTTACACTATAGACGATGGTCGCAATGTCTTGGTCTGTTTTAATGATTCAGACGGACAAACGAAAATCAGTCAGTTTTTTCAACCAGAATCTCAAAATAGCCCGGAACTTCAAAAAATGGGATGGCAAGCCATTTTAGACCACTTTAAGACGTATACCGAAAATCTTTGATTTTCTCAATTGAAGCTCCTTCCTACCAATTGTTTTACTTTCGTTGCATTAATGATAAATAGCCATGAAAATCAAACAAAACGCCTTTTCTCTACTTCTTATTTTCAGCCTCTCCATTCAAGCACAGCGCTATAAAACCGAAGTGTTCAGTTCAGTAGATGTGAGCTCTGGAATCAATTATGGCTCGGCTCCCGCCTGGTCTACTTTTCCCATTTCGTTAGCTATGGATATTTACGAGCCCAATGGCGATACAGAAACCAGCAGACCTTTAATGATATTGGCCCATGGAGGCTCTTTTACGGCTGGCTCTAGAACCGATGCATACATTGTTGCAATCTGCGAAAGCTTTGCCAAAAGAGGTTATGTAACGGTCTCCATTTCGTATAGACTTGGAATTAATTTCGCCAATGTTTCGGCCTTAGACCAAGAGTTACAAAAGGCAACCATACGGGCCATTCAAGACTTTAACGCTTCCATCCGCTACTTCTATAAATCAGCACGTACAGATGGCAATCCGTATGCAATTGATACCAATCGCATAATTGTTGGCGGCTATTCAGCGGGTTCTATTTCAGCGATTCATTCACAATTATTCAAAATTCCGGCTAGCTCTCCGGCGTTCATTCAGCAATCTCTAAGCAGTCTAGGCGGATTAGAAGGTGGGAACAATGGCAGCCCATCCTACCCTTCTCGCAGTGTTGGATTGTGGAATATGGCTGGAGCTATTCTGGATACTTCAATGGTGAATTTGCCCGATGTACCAACCATAGGTTTCCATGGAGATGCAGACGATGTGGTTCCTTTTGGAATTGGTTTCGCTTCCTTCAATGGAACCCCCATTGTTGAAATGCACGGAAGCTCAATTGTAGATGCAAAATTGCAGCGCATCGGCGCCACTAGCGCATTTCACTCCTACCCAGGAGCGGGTCATGATTTACTGTCAAATCTGGTTCAGGCCGACAGTATTTTAACCAAAGCAGCTCGTTTTTTCTATCAAAATGTCATTCAGAATGCCTCTATTGGTGTGGATGAAAATTTCGTTTCAAGCAAGGTATTTCCCAATCCCTTGAAAGCTGGAAGCAAATTAACCGTTGAATCTACTCTACCCAGTGAATATGAGTTAACCGATATGAATGGAAGAATCTTAAAATCTGGAAAACTGACCATTGGTTATTCTCAAATCGACACAGAGCAATTAAAATCAGGCACCTATATTCTTCGCATCTTAGGTGGTTCAAAACAAATTCAGAATCAAAAGATTGTGATTCAATAAGCTCAAAATTTCCTTAAAATGCCTCCCTCCTGAAGAGGGAGGCATTTTTTTTAAACCATTGCGAATTCCCTTCCGTCCATATTCAAGCCTTTAGCGTCAAATAGTTACCCTACCTACAATGGAAAAAAACAGCCTTTTAGAACCCTTCTACTTTCCTCCCTTCTCAGAAATCAGCGATGCAGACTATCTACCTGCAATAAAAAAGGCGATAGAATGGGCCGAATTGGAAATCGACCGCATTGCCCATTCAAAGGAAGAAGCCAATTTTCAAAACACCATAGAAGCACTCGAATTTTCTGGGCTGCCCTTGGGAAGAATAAGCTCCGTTCTGTTTAACCTACATTCCGCAGAAACAACCGATGCTCTTGAAGAAGTTAGCATGCAAGTTTCGCCTCTTCTATCAAAACACAGCAACGATGTTTTATTAAATCAGGATCTATTTGAACGCGTTCAAACAGTTTGGAATAAGCGGGCTAGACTGGAGCTCTCAGCAGTTGAATACAGGTTGCTGGAAAAAACTTGGAAAGCTTTCAGCAGAAATGGCGCTCTGTTAAACGAAAATCAAAAGGAAGAGCTTCGAAAGATAGATACTGAATTATCTACAGAGTCTTTGGCCTTCGGCAAGGCCGTTTTAGATGCAACCAATAGTTTCTACTTAGAACTTTCTGAAGAGCAAATGGATGGATTGCCTGACTCTGCCAAAGAAGCTGCACGTGAGGAAGCAAAAGAAAGATCTCTTCAGTGCAGTGGAGTTGTAAGTCTTCAGCATCCGAGTTATGTGCCGGCGATGACCTATCTAAAAGATCGAAGCATTCGAGAAACCTTATACAAAGCCTTTTCATCAAGAGCACTTATTCAAGAAAACAACAATATAAATAGAGTCTACAGGCTCACTGAGCTGAAAAGAGCGCGTGCCAAATTACTCGGCTTCCCCTCACATGCCCATTTTACTCTTGCCGAACGAATGGCCAAGACACCAGAGAAAGTCTGCGATTTTTTAGAAGCACTTCTTGAAAATGCTGCTCCCGCTGCGCTAAATGAAAGAGAAGAAATTGAAAAAAGAGCCAAGGCAGATGGATGCGATGCATTGAAGAAATGGGATGTTGCCTATTATTCGGAAAAATGGAAAAAAGAAGTTTTCTCTCTTGATTCTGAAGCGCTTAAACCTTATTTTCCATTGGGGAGTGTATTGGATGGAGCGTTTCAAATTGCCCATAAATTGTACGGCCTTTCCTTTTTAGAAAAGAACACCATAGATACCTATCATCCGGATGTTACAACGTATGAGGTTGTAAATAAAGAGGGTAAGATTCTCTCTTGGCTTTACCTCGATTTCTTCCCGAGAAAGGGGAAAAGAGCTGGGGCTTGGATGACCTCTTTTTCTAGCCAAATGCATTTGAATGGCAAAGAAATGCGACCTCTCGTTTCTGTGGTTTGCAATTTTACTCCACCTCAAAAAAACAAACCTTCCTTGTTGACCTTTAATGAGGTTACCACTTTATTTCATGAATTGGGTCATGCGCTGCACGGAATGTTGGCCGAAGGCAAATACCCTTCTTTAACTGGAACTTCCGTTTACTGGGATTTTGTAGAGCTGCCTTCTCAGATTTTTGAAAATTGGTGTTATGAATCCGAAGCACTTTCCCTTTTTGCCAAACACTATAAAACCTCTGAAACATTGGCAGCATCTGAAATTGAAAAAATAAAGGCAGCCGCTAATCATATGCAAGGAACCCAAACATTGAGGCAAATTGGCTTTGGTCTTTTAGATATGCATTGGCATGGTGAAAATGAACCAAAAAAACCGCTGGACGAACTAGAAAAAACCATTCTATCTAGAGTAGACTTTTTAGAGCCCGTAGAGAACACCAGCGTTTCTTGTTCTTTTAGCCACATTTTTCAAGGTGGATATTCAGCGGGCTATTACAGCTATAAATGGGCAGAAGTATTGGAAGCCGATGCTTTTGAATACTTCAAAGAAAAAGGGATTTTCAATAAAGAGGTCGCTGATAAATTCTACCTACTACTCAGCAGTGGTGGACAAAAAGATCCGAATGAATTGTACCGAGAATTTAGAGGAAGAGATGCAGATCCTAAAGCGCTTCTAAGGCGTGCAGGACTAATACAGCATTCATGAAAAGTCCGGTAAGAGCAAAAAAGCATTTAGGTCAGCATTTTCTAACCGATTCTACTGTCTCAGAAAGAATGGCGGCAGCTTTAGAAATTAAGGCAGATACGCGCATACTTGAAATAGGCCCAGGCACGGCAGCTTTAACTACTTTTCTTTTTGGAGGAAATCTAAAGCTGGTAGAAATTGACAAAGAATCGGTTGAATTCCTCAAGAATGCCTACCCTAATTTAGTAGGGAAAATAATAGAAGGCGACTTCCTAAAGATGGAGTTAGCGGATATTTTTGACAATGAGGAATTTACACTTTGTGGAAATTTTCCGTACAACATAAGTTCTCAAATCTTATTTAAAACATTAGACAACAGAGAGTTAATACCTGTTTGTGTTGGAATGTTTCAAAAAGAAGTGGCTATGCGCATCGCATCCGGACCGAAGAACAAAGATTACGGCATTTTAAGTGTGCTCATTCAAGCCTATTACGAAGTAGAATATCTTTTTACGGTTTCAGAAGGAAGCTTTAATCCGCCGCCAAAAGTAAAGTCGGGTGTTCTAAAATTGGTGAGGAAGCGAACCGATTGGGAGGATGTTCCCTTTTCAGAATTGAAAAAAATTGTCAAGATTGCGTTCAACCAAAGGAGGAAAACACTTCGAAACGCATTAAAAGGCACCGTAGATGAAAGTCTGCTTCAAAGTCTTGGATTTGATAGAAACCGGGCAGAGGAGTTAAGTGTGGCCGACTTCTTGATATTGACAAGAAAGTGGATCGAATCTCGTTAAACTACCATTAATATTTCCAAAGATGAATAAATCTAAGATGCTGTCTTTATTCTTGTCTATGCATATACTTTTAAGTGTAAGCGCCCAAGAAGTAAAAACCAAAGTGACCCAAATTACCGCCTATAAAACCGAATCAGGCATTACTCGAACGGGTTCATCCAGCCTTTTGGTTGGAGAGCAACAGATTGTTTTCATCGGGCTTCCATCTGAATTCGACCTCAGCACTATCCAAATAAGCTCCAATCCACCTATTCAGATTTTAGACATTAAGAATGCCCAACGCATTATGGAGCACGACAGTCTAAAATCAAAATCCATTGCTTTAGAAAGTAAAATTCAAGCAAAGGTTGAGAGAATAACAGACAGAGAAGCAGAACAAGACATCCTAAAGATTGAGGAGAAAGTGCTACTTCAAAATACTCAGTTTGGAGGAAGCGAATCAGGACTTCCAAGCGATAGATACCAACAAAATTTAGCTTTCATGAGCCAAAAGCTGAATGCGCTTAGAGCCTCAAAAGCCCTCATATCAAAAGACTTAGAAAACCTCCGTAGAGATTTGAATCAACTGCGATTTCAACAAATGCGCATCAGTTTAAAACGTCAGAAGGTAGACCGCATCATAGAGGTGAAAGCAGATGTTCCGAAGAATGGCAATTATACCTTTGAAATAAAATACCTCACAGCCAATACACAATGGAGACCAACGTACGAGATTAAAGTAGATCGACTCACAGCACCCATCCAACTAAAAATGAAGGCTTTGCTTTTTCAAAACACCGGAGAAGATTGGAAGGATGTTAAAACAGAATTAAGCACGGCCGACCCAAAAAGAGGAAATCAGCTTTCGCCTTTAAACCCTTTTCAATTGCATTTCGGCATTCCAGCCCAAAATCAAACGCAGACCTATTACCCTCCCGCCAGTCCGAATGAATATTTAGACATACTGAACGGACAATTGCGAAATGCAAGAACAGGAGAGGCCATTGCTTTTGCCAGCATTGCGCTCTTTAAAAACCGACAGCTTATCGCTGGAGGAACATCCGAACTCGATGGAAGTTTTTCCATTTCAAATAAGCAGAATGCAGACTTAATGCAGATTTCGTATTTAGGATACCAGGCATTAAATATTGGTTTAAATAGAACCCAACTCTATTATGCCCTAGATATGCAGCCCATCAATTCTAGACTCAGCGAGGTAGATATAGACTTTGAAACAACGCGAGATCTGCAGATGGAATCGAGCGGAATCATGAGTGACTCATACATCCAGAATATGCCATCAAGATCGGCTGGAAAAGACGCCTATAGCATTAGTTCAAAGGAAATAAACAGATTATCCACAATCAAAAGAGAAGAAACCAAATTAACCTATGAAATAAAACGAAATCAGAGCATACCCAGCGATGGGAAGGAAGTAAGCATGCCCATGCGCGATTTTGAAATGAAGGCCCACTTTACCCATTTGGCTCATCCGGAAGTAGACGATAAGGCCTATTTATTTGCTTCCATACCCAATTGGGAAGATTTGGATTTATTAGATGGAGATGCAGGCTTGTATATAAACGATCAATACATGGGTAAAACAATCATTAACACCCAAATAGCCTCAGACAGTTTAAAAATAGCCATGGGCAGAGATGAGCGTGTTTCTGTAAAAAGAGAACCCATTGCTGTGGCTCAAAAGAAAAGCCTTTTAGGTAGCTCTATTAAGGAAGTGAGACAGTATAAAATTACCATACGAAACACTAAAATGGACGCTATCAATATAGAAGTACTAGATCGTATTCCCTTGAGTACCGATGCTCAGATAGAAGTTAAAGTAGACGATATTTTAGACGGAAAGTTGAATACAGCAACTGGAATTATTAGCTGGAATAAAACCATTGCTGCTGGCGCTACTCTAGAGATCGTATTCTCA
>CALCFH010000219.1 GCA_937900215.1 uncultured Cryomorphaceae bacterium | reverse complement strand
AGGTTGTATTGGCCGCAAATCCCGCTGCTGGAATATCGGTTACAATACTCACCGTCTCGGTAGAAATACCCGGTCCGGAATGGCAGTTCATGCAGTCTTGACCGCTACTTTGGGGAGAGCCAGAATAGCCTGGCTGTGAGCCCGCTCCATTACTGTTTGCTTGGAAGAAAGCCATTAATAGGCATACTACTCCAAGACTAAAAAGTACTTTTTTCTTCATAAATCGTAGTTTTTCAGTGCTTTTCAACTTTTCGTTGTGCGGTGCAAAGGTATTAGAACCTTTGGGCTCTATGTGAAGGAAATAATAATTGTTCTCTTCAATTCCATATTTTAACAAAAAAGCCCTAGAATGAAAAAAGCCCTGTGAATACAAGTCTACTCTCTTGCATACAGGGGCTTAATGATGGGGCCTTGTACTTCCTATGTAAATCGGTAGCTGAAGTTTATGCTAAACGTTCTCAGAGGAGTAAAACGACTAAAAATCTGTTCAGAGGCCTTGAAAGAGCGTGTTTCCATTTCCATAACATCGTTTAAGAGGTTATCTACAGAAAGACCCAATTGCATCTTATTGTCTTTCCCAAAGCTCTTGCGCACATTCATATTTAGGCCATGGAAAGGAACGGAATATACATCGGGGGTTAAATTCACGCCCACTGTAACCAATTTAGGCCCTTGCACATTGTAGTAGGCTCCCGCCTCCATTCCGTTTTTCTTGCCCTGATAGCTCAATCCGGCATTGATAATATACGGCGCTTGGCCCTGCATATCTCTGTAATCGCCCAAGCTTTCACCGGTTCTCAATCCAACCGACTTACCATCGAAATCGCCATTGGGTCGTTTGTCGAAGGCTACTCTTGCATCAATTAAAGTGAAATTGGTGTTTAAGAAGAAATTATCCCAAGTATTGATCAAGCTTCCCATGCTCAACCTTCCCTCCAACTCAATTCCTAGCACACGCGCATCTCCCACATTTCTTGGTTGGAAGTTATTCGCAGCCTGTTGGAAAGAAACCATTTCAATAGGATTGACAAATGATTTATAAAATCCGCTTATGGATACGGTTTGTTCCTTTTCAAAGAAAACTTCATATCGAACATCTAGGTTTTGAATATCCGTTTGAACTAAGTCGATGTTTCCGATGAAAACCAATCCAGACAATACATCTTCAATCTCAGCCGCAGAAATCTCCTTAAAAGACGGACGAGCGGTGGTTTTAAAATACGAGCCTCTGAGGTTTGTCTTGGAGTTCACCGCATAAACCAAACTCAAGGTTGGAAAGAAATCGAGCAGATCGAGCACCTTATCGTTATCAAAAATGCGGGCTGCCGGATCATTCGGGTTGGTGTTGGCAATTTGGTTTTGCCCCGTATAGGTCTGATCGTATTTCTCTGTACGCAAACCCACAATGGCTTTCAAGCGCTTGCTAACATTAAACTCTTCCGATATATAGGCAGAAATTGTGCTTTGGGTTCCAGAGAAAGTATTGTTACCCTGAAATTCGCCATAGATGAACATCCCTGGGGCATTCGGATTGGAAGAACTCCATATATAGTCATCGCTCAATAATTCATTGGCATTACCGCTGAGGTTTTGTACGGGATCGGAAGTTTGCCTTAAATCGTATCGGAAAATTTCATAGTCTCGAGTCTTGAAAGTGTATCCCAATCCAAACTTCAACTTGGCCTTCCGATTCCAAAGCTGATGATCTCTGGTAAAATCAAGACGGT
>CALCFH010000218.1 GCA_937900215.1 uncultured Cryomorphaceae bacterium | reverse complement strand
GGTTTTCCTAAGTGGTAAGTATGAATTACCCATTTATATTCCTAGATCTGTTTTAATTGTACATTTTATGGTAGTGAACTTCTTTCTTATAGGAAGTCGTTTTTTTATCAAATCAATTTACAATCGCATTCGATTAAAAGATCATCCAGGAAAAAAACCAATTTTAATCTATGGTGCTGGTTCAAGTGGATTAATTACCAAACAGACCTTTGAGAAAGAAAGAGATGGTCATTTTTATGTGGTTGGATTCATTGATGACAATCCGTCTAAAGTGGGTAAAACCTTAGAGGGCTGTGCTGTTTTTAGTCGAGAAAAGGCCTTGAGGTCTGATTTCATTCAGAAATATAATATTCACCAAGTAATTTTATCGATCCAAAAATTGCTTCCAAGCACTCGAAAGGAAATAGTAGAAAAGTGCTTAGAGCTAAATGTAAAAGTAAAAGTGGTTCCACCTATTGACAGATGGATTCAAGGTGAACTAAGTAGTAAGCAAATTAAGGCCGTACGCATTGAAGATTTATTGCAAAGGGAGCCCATTCGTCTAGATAGTGACAATATCAGAAGAGAATTGAATGGCAAAGTCATCTTAATTAGTGGTGCAGCTGGTTCAATCGGCTCCGAAATCGTTCGCCAAGTATTGCACTATACTCCCAATAAGGTCATACTTTTAGATCAAGCAGAAAGCGCACTGTATGAGCTTGAAATGGATTTGAAGCAGAATTTGCCAAAGCTATTCGACCTCTGTGAAGTGGTGATCGGAAGTGTGTCTGATCCTCTGCGAATGCGAAAGCTTTTTAATGCATTTAGACCGCAGATTGTGTTTCATGCAGCCGCCTACAAGCATGTTCCACTAATGGAAAACAATCCATATGAAGCGACGAAAGTGAATATTCTGGGGACCAAAACCTTGGCAGATCTTTCCATTGAGTATGGAGTAGACAAATTTGTAATGGTTTCTACAGATAAAGCTGTGAATCCGACCAATGTTATGGGCGCGTCTAAACGGGTAGCGGAATTATACATTCAAAGTAGAATGGGTAAGGCCCGAGTAAAAACTCAATTTATAACCACCCGTTTTGGAAATGTCTTGGGCTCAAATGGATCTGTTATTCCTCTTTTCAAGAAACAAATCGAAAAAGGTGGACCAATAACCATCACTCACAAAGACATTACCCGTTACTTTATGACTATTCCCGAAGCTTGTAATCTTGTTTTAGAAGCAGGAGCTATGGGCCATGGAGGAGAAATTTTTGTGTTTGATATGGGTGAAAGTGTTAAGATTTTAGATTTAGCCCATAAAATGATCAAACTTTCTGGTTTAGAAGTTGGAAAGGATATTGAAATTGCTTTTTCTGGATTAAGACCTGGTGAAAAACTATATGAAGAACTTCTGGCAACGAAAGAAAGTACTAAGCCAACTCATCATCCAAAAATCATGATTGCCGAAGTTTCCTCCCATGCTATTGAAAAAGTAGAGTCAGGTTTAAATGATATTTTAACATTACTAAACGCGAGTGATGATAATTTTATCTTGGTTGCGGCGATTAAGAGGTTGGTTCCAGAATATGTAAGCAATAATTCAAAATTTGCAACGCTCGATCTCAAGAAGGCTGGAAATGAATAAATTATTGGTTTCTGCTTTCTTAGTTTTAGCAAGCATTCATTACTCAAAAGCACAGTTTGCCTACCGCTATTTAAATCAAGCAGACGATCGAGAGGTTGAAAGATTGGTTCATTCCGTTTCAGACGACCGCATTCACAGTTCTATCCGCCCGCTTCGAACCAGAGATCTTCCTTCTATTGATTCTCTTCACTCCTTATACTTAATCAAAGGCAAATTTGCTTCCACATGGGTTGGAAGAAAAATGCTCAATGAGCGTCTGGTAAATGTGAATGCACCCGGTTTTCAATGGAGATTTGATCCAATTGTTGATTTCACCCTTTCTTCTGAGTCTGGTTCAACCGATTCTAGAGTGCTCTACACCAATACCCGTGGATTTATTATGGAGGGAAAGATTGGTAGAGATGTAAGTTTCGTCAGTAGCTTTCGTGAAAATCAATCATTACTTCCTTTTTGGGTTCAACAGTTCACTCAAGAAAACAGAGTTGTTCCTGGTCAAGGTATTGGACGTAAGTATTCTGGCTTAGGCTACGACTTTGCCAATGCAACTGGAATGCTCACCTATGAGGCAGGAAAATATTTTGCTTTCACTTTTGGTCATGGTCAGAACTTTATAGGCGAAGGCCATCGTTCGCTTTTTTTAAGTGATGCCGCTTTTAATTATCCTTTCCTAAAAATTGAAACCAATGTTTGGAGGCTGAAGTACATAAATTACTTCAATTTCATGACAGACATTAGACCGGAGGTGGAAGTAAATGATGTCTTCGCTAGAAAATTTACAACTATGCATTACCTGAGTCTAAATCTGGGTAAACGCTGGAATATTAATTTCTTCGAATCCATTGTTTGGGCTGATTATGAAAATAGAGGATTTGATGTCAATTTTCTAAATCCAATTATTTTTTACCGACCCATAGAATTTTCTGCCGGAAGTGAGGGAAGTAATGCCCTACTTGGAATTGGTGCCTCC
>CALCFH010000217.1 GCA_937900215.1 uncultured Cryomorphaceae bacterium | reverse complement strand
GTGGAGCTTCCGCCTAATTTATCTGAGAATACCTATACAGAAATAGATTTACGGAAAAATCGCTTGGAGTTCTTCCCAATAGCTTTGGGAGATATGAAAGGATTGGAAGTATTGCTTCTTTCTCGTAACCCCATTGCTTTTCCAGATACTTTGCGGGGCTTCAACGACTTAATCTATCTTGATCTTTGGGATACTGACATTGATCAATTACCCATTTATGTACAAGGATTTAAATCGCTAAAAAAAATAGATCTTAGAAATACTTATCTAGATGAGGAGAATAGAGCGGAATTGGAAAAACTCTTTCCTGGTGTAGAAATACAGCTCACCGCTCCTTGTATATGTAAGCCGAAGAGATAATCATCTCTTCGGCTTTTCTTTTTTAGTTTCTTTGAATCAGCAATCTACCGTGCTGCCAACTTCCAGCCTCTAAGGCTTTCCAGATGTATACACCAGGCTTTAGGTGCTCAACACTGATCACAGGGTTCTCAACGCCACTCAATTTCTGAGACATCACTTCCTTTCCAGCCACATCGATTACAACGAATTCTGTAACTGAGTTTGCTTTTAGTTGGATTAGTTGTGAGCTAGGATTGGGATAAACACGAACATCGTTGAGTGAAGATCGCTCTTCTAAACCGATTCCATCCTGATACACTCGAACATAATCTACTATCATGGCATCTTGAGTGTAATTCGGATCGATGGTGTAGAAAGAACTACCCATTGCTACATTCAGTAAGATAAATTCAGGATTATCGAAAGGCCAAGTAGAAGCATTCTTTACCGTTGGATTGTAGATATAGAAAATCTGATCGTCTATGAGGAAAGTCAGTTGATTCGGCGACCAATTCACGGAGTACACATGGAAAGAATCGCTGCAGGTAGGAACAACTTGCTTGCCAGTATTGACGGTTGCACCAAAACTACTACGTGTGTGGACAGAGCCATGAATGCGATTTTGATCATTACCCCAATGTTCCATAATGTCTATTTCACCGCAATCTGGCCAACCTAGGCTAAACGGGTTTACATTATTTCCAATGCTGGTTCCCAACATCCAAATGGCTGGCCAAGTGCCATCTCCACGAGGTAGTTTGGCGCGAACGTCCACTCTTCCATAGGTAAATGAAAAGTTCGAATTAAGTCGAGCACTGGTGTAGTCAAGAGTAAGTCCGTAGGCCGAATAGGTTTCCTTTTTAGCAACAATATTTAGCATTCCATTGGAAACAAAAGAATTGTCATTTCTACTAGTATAGTGCTGCGACTCGCCATTGTGCCAGCCCCAGGGATTGGGTGGAACAACTTCTAAAAACCAATCGTTTGGATCAACTGGGCCTTGGTAGTTAAAATTGTCTTCCCATACCAATTGATTGTAAATCACATCGAGCGAAAAGGCGGATGAGTAGTTGGCATAGGTAATATTGTCAATACCGTAGGTTCCGGCAATGGGCTGACTTCCGTTCACAAAAAGTACAAGGCGGCTAAAGGCACCATTTCCAATAGTCGGGGTGGTAGATCCAGAAAAAACCGCTTGATTAAAGTCGAACTGAATGGTTCTCCAACCACTTCCTTGTGTATTCATTAGAACCTCAATATCTGCAGAAGACCCACCTTCTAACTTTACAATGATGTTGTTCGAACCTGCATTTGCGCTATAAAAGTCGAGACTGATAATCTTATTGCTGTCTAGAAATACACTCGATGGCAAGTCTACAAAAGCGCCCTCCCAAATATTTCCGCTATTTGCAAACTGACCCATCTGATTACCACTCGTAACTGGATCTGCTACTCTAGAAAAGTTGCATCCGCCAAAGCCGGTGAAATCGTGTGCAGGACTACTGAAGTCGATCACAGAATTTTGAGCCATTAAAGGAACAGAACAAATAAGGGTAACCGCGGCTACACTTGTGACACGGCTTATCGCTTTGGGTATATTCATAGGATATCAAGTTGGCTTATAGTATAAAGTACAATAATAGGCGAAAAGTTCGAATAAATTATGAGGCTTTAGTAAAAATCAGAAGATAACCCATTGAAGAAAAAAGTTTTACCCTGCTTGAATGGCAAACAACTGTTCTAAATGTTCTATAATGATGTTCTGATGGGATGCCTTGATGTTCTAGAAAAGCATGCACATGGATTTACTGACTGCAAAGACTTTAGAATGGTTTTTTAGCTTTTCAAAGCCTAAATATGAACGTCTATATAAGAGGAACAGAAAATGAAGTAGAATTACCGTTCAAAGAAAATAATTCTACTTCATCACTATTTGCTGACACGGGGATATTCTACTTGGTGTCTAGTAGTAATGACTCTGTTCCGCTACCTATAATAAGCTTAGCATTGGGAGAATTGGAAAGATCTTTATACACCTCTAAGCTTTTATACTGAAGGATCTCGGGTGTTAAGCCTTCTGAAATAATTTTATTGGCATCTCGTACTCCAGCTGCTTCAATCTTCTTTCTTTCCGCTTCTTGCCGTTCTTTCTGAAGAACAAACTCCATGCGCTGCGCATCTTGTTCTGCTTGTAACTTTTGCTCTATGGATTGATATAAACCGGGTGGAAGGGTAACGCTCTTAAGCAATACGGCTTCTATCACAAAGCCTCTATCACCTATCAGTTCCGTCATTTTAGTTTTAATGGCCATCTCAATGTCTTGACGGTTTCCCGTGTGCATATCTTTAGCCATAAACTTTGCAGTAACGTCGGCCGCAGCTGCACGAAAGACAGGTAGAATAATAATGTTCAAATAATCTTCTCCTATATTTCCAATAATATCTGTAGCCTTGGCTTCGTCTAAATGGTATAATATAGAAATTTGGGTCCCAACATTCAATCCTTCTTTGCTTGGAAGAGGTAAGCTCACCTCCAGGTTTTGAGTGTTAACAGGGAGTATAATGATGCGCGAAACAAAAGGATTGTACCATCTTGGTCCTGGAGGAAGACTAGGTTCGTGAATCTTCCCAATGGTTCGTTTCACGCCAACACTTCCTTGACGCACGGTTGCACAGCTTGAAGCTTGGAGAATAAATGCTGCAGCGAGAGAAAAGAGGAAAAGTTTTTTCATAATTGGTCGTATAAAGTATCTCCTTATATATCAATTCAAACCACTGCTTTGTTCTGCTTGGTTTTGGTAAAAAAATGCTAAATTTTTAGCGTATGAAATGGATGCTTACATGAATTCTATGCATGATAGAGCTATGAATTAGTTTTTTGAGTAGTACTGATGAAAAACTCAAATTCGTATTGATTCTTTAGCTTTCTTCATGAATACAAGAATAGTTGTTGACAACTAAAATCTACAATTGTACTCTTTCTGCCGTCATTTCTGCCTTTCCGATAAATTGTAAACTCTGCGCTTTACCCTCTTTTAGATTAGAAAAGTAGAGTTGAAACTCAAGTAAACTCATGCTGTAATTTCTTTCTGAATAAGGAAAAAGTTCATGCTCTTCTTGTCCTGTTTCTTTCATATACAATCGTCCAGCCTTTTCATTGATATGTAAGGTGTCACCGAATTTGATAAGATAATCACCAATGGCAACCACTTTCATTTTATCTGTTAATTCAATGAGTGAAGTTGAAGGTGGATTTTGGATTTCTTCTCCCAAAACCAAAGAGGCCAAGTCGTTGGCCAAACTGTATTTGGGAGTATGGTCGTCATTGGTGAGGAAACAAATAAAGTATTTACCCTCAGGTATATAAGTCATCGAACCCGAAAAGCCATTCATGGCGCCATGATGACCATATGCCAGGGTATTCGTATAGTTTCGTATTCCCCAACCGTAGCCATAGGTCTCAGATACTTCAAATATTTCACGTGTTTTCACAGAATCTAAAAGGCTAGCTTCCATTACAGCTTTGCAGAAGTAGAAGAGATCCTTAGTGCTAGAATACATGTTTCCGGAAGAAAAAGGCTGATTGTAATGAATGTAGTCCGCAATATGTATTTCTCTTGGATTAGTGCTATAGCCTGATGCAAGATTTGCAACCCATTTATCATTGGTAATTATTCCCGTGTTTTTTAAATTCAATGGGTTCAAAATTGCCTGCTGAATATAGTCTTCAAATGATAAGCCGCTCACTTGCTCTATGATCAATCCCAATAGTATATAGCCTGTATTGGAATAACTAAAATGCTCTCCTGGATTAAAGAGGAAAGGATCACAAGATACGTCATTTAGGGTTTCAAATGGACTCTGAATTAGTCTTCCCTTTTCGCGCCAATCTGGAAATTCATGATAATCCTTAATGCCACTTCTGTGCGTTAATAATTGTTGGATGTTTACCTCTTCTGATCTCGGAAAATGGGGGAAGTAGGTTGAAAGAGAATCAGTTAATTGCAAGAGACCTTCTTTTTCGAGTAGCAGAATAGCAAGGGCGGTGAAGGTCTTGGTAATAGACCCTATGAGGAAGCGTGTGGAGTCAGTGTTTGAAATTTTGAATTGTCTGTTGGCCCATCCATAACAACGTGAATACAAAACAGAATCGCCTTTCATTATAAGCAGGTTTCCGTTGAATTTCCCATTCGATATATGGGCCTTTATATAGTTGTCTGCTTTTCTTTGAAAGCTTGTTAACTCCATCTGACTTTGCCCACTATTGCTCTCTCCTTGGCAGGCAATTAGGCCTAAAAAGATCAATGGAATAAAGACAAAGATTGGAAATTTCAATAGCAAGATAGTTTCAAGACTGACATGTAAAAAGGTACAATTGATTTATTTAAATGTAGAAAATAAAGCCAATTCTAAATCTTCTAATTAGGTATGGACCAGAACAACTTAGTTATGCAGACTGAAATAAAATAGATTGAGATCATTTTCCTTCTTTATGCACTTTTCTTTTAAAAAAGTTCATAAAGAATTATAGATTATTCA
>CALCFH010000216.1 GCA_937900215.1 uncultured Cryomorphaceae bacterium | reverse complement strand
AAAAATCATCTACTAAGGCATTTTCAGGAATAGATGGAAAAGCATTGGTGCGAATAAGATAACATCCTCCTTCAATGCCGATCACCAATCCAAATACATCTGATTCTGCTTGCTTTAAGGCATTTTCAAATTTTAAATAACTGTCTTCTTCCCAGGCCACCCCTCTAAATTCAAGCGATTGATACTGAATATGTGCACCAACCAAATCGGCATTTTCACTTTGTGCAGTATACATCAACTCCAATAGTGCATCGGCGTGCAGAAGTACATTGGCATCGGTAGATACCATCCATTCACTCTCCACTTCTTTCGCCAACGCATTCATAATGGCCGACTTGCCCAATCTTTTCTGAAAGCGAATGGAACGAATTTGTGGCCAAACTTGAGCCATTCTACTTAGAATCTCGTCGGTTTCATCGGTTGACGCATCGGAGCCCACAAGGATTTTAATTTGACTTAATGGATAATTTCCATTGAGAATACTAAGAATCTTATCTTCAATTACGGTGGCTTCATTCCGTGCAGCAATGAGAACTGTTAGCGATTCTTGAATAGACTCACAAGGCTTTATCTTTCTTTTGAGTAGTTTAGAAAACAGAACTGTAGATATCGGATAAATGAAGTAGCTATGTACAATCAAATAAACTATACAGATCACCGCCACATTAAGCCAATAAGTCATAGACTCTGGTAAAACTGAATGAGTTCTCTGCTAACCTCATTTTGGTTGAAGTGTTTTTCCGCAAATTCTTGCGCCTTCCTACCCATATGTTTTGCGACTTTCGGATTGGTATAGAGGTCAATCATTTCGACAGCAAAAGTCTTTGGATCGTTTGCCAATTTAATTTCAACCCCGGGCTCTGCCGCAATGCCTTCTACTCCAATTGAAGTAGTTACCACCGCTTTACCCATGCTCATTCCTTCCACAATTTTTATTCTCAATCCACTGCCCGACCTCAGCGGAACAACCAATATTTTATGTTGAGAATAAAACTTTTTTGCGTCTAAAATATCGTCATAGACCACCACATTGGGAGCCGAAACAATGTCTGCCGGGCAATGCCTGCCAAGCACATGAATTTGAGCGTCAGACTGCGATTGCAAAACAAGGGGCCATACTTCTTTCAAAAACCAGCGCATCCCTTGTAGGTTTGGTTGCCAATCGAAAGCACCCACGAAGAAAAAATCAGGCTTTCCTGTCCAATCTTCTATTTCTAAATTTTCAAAATTGAGAGCGCAATAGGCTGAAAGCATGGGCAATTTTAAACCCAAACTTTTAAACATCGCCCGATCTATTGGAGTGATGGGAACTAAGGCATCAAAAAGAGTCAATCTCTCTAGCTCAAAGCGCTTTAAGCGATTGGCTTGAATCTGTAAATAGGCCGCTTTAAAGAAATTAGACTCGTACATAGCGGTGCGCAACCAAATGAGATGTTCAACATTATGTGCTCTATTTATCAACTTCGCCTTGCTCTTAGAGCGAATCAATTCTATGTAATGACAGGGTGTAAGTCCTTCTATTTGAACAATATCAAACTCTTTTTCTTCCAACCAATTTTGCAAAGCTTCAGCATATCCTTGGTGCTTAAATCGGCTAACGATATAGGACTCTTTACTGAATAGATTAAAAAAACCAGTTACCGGAGAAGGTCTATTGTTCAGATTCACAAAGCGCATTTCTACCTGAGACGTTAAGTCATCGGGCAAATCATTCGGATCTTTCCTATGCTTTGAAGTATTCATAACCAAAAGTGAAACCTCACATCCAGCCAAAACAAAACCTCTAACCATTGAATTCATAGCAAGACTACTTCCATCATTTGGGGGGAAGGGAGACTTATTAGTAAGCATAAGTATCTTCATTTCGTCTTGTCTACTAAAGATTTAATGCGTTGAAAGAGTATTTCGAAAGGGCGAAGATAAACTTCCGAATTGAAGAGTGCTGAATCGGTGGCAGATTTATAGGTGAGTATAACACCAATGGGAAGTAAAATGCCCGATGCCGCCCACATGGCTGGAATGGGATACCAAACCAACTCTCTGCCTAGTTTTTCCAAAGAGAAAGAGAGGGTGTGATAGATGATAAATATAATAACCGAAACCACCACTGGCAAACCCATTCCTCCTTTCCGTATTATGGCTCCCAATGGGGCTCCAATGAAAAATAAAACCAAAATGGCAAAAGAGAGTGAATATTTTTTATGCCATTCCAAATAATGGCGAGCAATGACCTTCTGTCTCCATTCATATTCGGCTGCCAGTTGAGTCAGATACGCTTTTTGAGCCGTTGCGGTTCGCAACGCATTCTCAACCGCTCTTCTCTCCATGGCATCGCCCAAGTTTTCTAATACATTCTCATTCGTAGGTACGATCCGAATACTATCCTCATGCACTCCATCAAAACGATACCTTCCATTCAAGGCCTCAATCATTGACTCTTCTCGCTCTACTAACTCCTCTTTCAATGAATCCACTGCTACCAATAATTGAGAAGTATTCAGCATTTGAAAACTCTTTTGCCTTTCTTCTCTAAGATCTTCCGACTGAAATGAAGTAAGGTCAAAAAGAATTTTCGATTTATCAAAAGAAGAGCGCATGAAAGGATATTTCCTCTGAGACTTTCGATCTTCAGTCATCATTTCCTCGTAGCTCACTCCATCTTCTAATTCCAAGACCAAATAATCCTCAGCAGGAGTCATATACATCCTGCCTCTATCTGCCACAATTACCTTCCCATTTCCATTTTTCGACGTATGATCGTAGATGTATACATTTCTAAGTAAGTCATTACCATCGCCATACTTCTCCCCAATTTTGAGACTGTATCCATCTATTCCGCTGTAAAAAACACCTTCTCTAATATTCAATGCAGGCTTTTTTGCAGAAATATTTCTGAGCAGCGACTCTCCTTTCAAGTTGGCTACGGGTAATACATAATTGGAAAAGAAAAAAGCGCCAATACAAATAAGAACAATGAAAATAATAAGCGGACGCATGATGCGTATGAGCGACACTCCTGCTGATTTTAAGGCGGCGAGCTCATTGTACTCCCCTAGTGATCCAAATGTCATAAGACTTGAAAGAAGTACAGAGATGGGCAATGCAAGAGGAACAACACCAGCGGTTGTATAAAAAAGCAATTCTCCGATATAATACCATTCAACCCCTTTGCCTACCAAATCATCTATGTACTTCCATAAAAACTGCATGAGCAGAAAGAAGACCATAATGAAAAAGGTAGCTATAAAAGGACCTAAAAAAGAGCGAATTATATAGCGATGAAGAACTTTCACTTAGGAATATAATAGCCTGGGTAGTTCTTTGGATTGAATTGAAATAGGCTGGCCGCCAATTTTTTGTTCACTTCAAATGAGGTAATGGTGAATAAGGTAATGGTTCCATCTTTAGATCTTTGCTCATACGAATACAATCGGTCTTCCCCTTTTACCAATCCAACAGTGATATAATCTATTTCTTCAGAAACCGTTGGTTTCAGAATCACGTACTGAATGGTTTTACTTCCCACCTTGGCCGTTCCTCCTAACTTATAGCTAAATCCCTTTTTATATACCTCTAGAATAGTGGTTGGATTTAATCCTTGTGCCTCCCCCTTATCATCCTTAACCTGTTCTTTTTGAACCTCTTCGTCTTCATGAAGAACGGAATAAAGCAGCTTTCCATCGCAAATCTGTTCAACGCCCATAAGGTTTAAGCGATACTGTTCTCCTTTCAATTTTATGTCGCCCTTTTCTACTCTTTTAATTGGAGGATCCACTCTTGAATTAGAAAATTCATAACTAAAGGCAATGCTGACATCTTCAAAAGATTTCATTTTTAGGCTCGCTTTTTCGAGTAAAGCTTTTGCCTCGGCGGCCGATGTTTGAGCACTTAAACCAATGCTAGAAAGCACTATGAAAAAGAGCATACTTAATTTCTTTACCATGATCATTGTTTTTCTCTAGGGTTTCAAAATCTGTTCCAAGGCAGCCTCATCTTGAATATAGACTTGTCTTGCTTTGCTGCCTTCAAAAGGACCAATTATACCAGCTGCTTCTAGTTGATCTACAATTCTTCCAGCTCTGTTGTACCCGAGTTTGAGTTTTCTCTGAAGCAATGAAGCCGAGCCTTGTTGATGTATTACAACCAATTTGGCAGCATCGGCAAATAGAGCATCTCTATCCGACGGATCAATATCTATCTCACCTCCGCTTTCTTCGCCCTCGTATTCAGGCAATTGATAAGCAGTTGGATATCCACGTTGATTTCCGATAAACTCGGTTAACCTTTCAATTTCCGGTGTATCCACAAAGGCGCACTGCAATCGAATGGGTTCATTACCCAATGAAATGAGCATATCTCCTTTCCCTATGAGTCGCTCAGCACCGCCCGCATCCAAGATGGTGCGACTGTCGATTTTTGAGGTAACACGAAACGCTATTCTCGCAGGGAAATTGGCCTTTATTATACCTGTAATTACATTAACCGAAGGTCTCTGGGTTGCAATAATTAAGTGAATTCCAATGGCTCGGGCAAGTTGGGCCAGACGAGCAATAGGTGTCTCCACTTCTTTTCCTGCCGTCATAATCAAGTCTGCAAACTCATCAACAACTAAAACAATATAGGGTAAATGTCTATGGCCTTCGGAAGGATTTAATCTACGATTTTTAAACTTTTCATTGTATTCAACAATATTCCTCACCATCGCATTCTTGAGCAGATCATAGCGATCATCCATCTCTATACAAAGTGAATTCAGGGTGTAGATCACCTTTCGGGTATCAGTAATAATGGCGTCTTCATTATTTGGAAGCGTAGCCAAATAGTGTCTTTCTATCTTATTGAACAGGGTAAGCTCTACTTTCTTCGGATCTACCA
>CALCFH010000215.1 GCA_937900215.1 uncultured Cryomorphaceae bacterium | reverse complement strand
ATGCGCGGCATCGCGTCTCTATGTATTTTTGTGGATATGGTGATATTTAATAATAATGTGCCTCGATGCTTGGCAGCGCTGCGGTGGCTGATTGTTTTTATTTCTTGCTTGAGCATGTCTTGCGAGAGGGATTACAATGGAAGCTTTGATGTTCAGGGCTATTGCTACGATAGCTGTGGTGGCTCTCCTTTGGTTAACTATCGCGTTTCGGTGCGACCATGGGAGGGGAACGATTTCGAGACGTTTACCGATTCAGTGGGTTACTTTAAGCTGAAGGGTTCTTATTCTTTCAAATATCATTACAGTAAAGTGCCCATTCCGATTCCTATAGAATTTTTTGATGTTTCAAGATCGAATGATTGCTGTGGCTATTTTGAGATTCGTGAAAACTCAAAATTTACAAATGATACGCTCTATGGCTACAATGTGATGCGCTCTGTGCTTCGAGTAAAGATCCTACCGAACAATGGCTCAACAGATAAAGACACTCTCTTTGTTTCTTATAGATACAGTTCCTATGACGGAGTTCCTGCCCCATGGTTTCGCTCCAATACTTCCACCTACAGCATAAACTACAAAGCATTCTATGTGGGGCCTTTTGTGAATAATCAGATTCTAGACACGGTAAAGACAAGAGTTGGGGCCCATGTGGGTTTTTCGCAAAATGGTCATGTGGGCTATGAATATAGAGGTCCGAATGTGGGTAGTGGGGGAAATACGAACTGGTATTCTTTTGTAGATGGACAAAAGAACATTGGCGCGGGACATATTGAGGTAATCAAAATTAAGATGTATTTCTAGAGCTACGGATGCCTCGCATCCTCTCGAGAGCCGCGATGCTTCGCATCTGTACTAGAGGCTGTATTTTTGGGCGAATGAATGCGTATGGTATGGTGGATATGAATGTGCTCGAGTACAGTAAAGGGGTGCTTGCAAATAGGCCAGAGGATTGGCTGAGTTTAACTACCCATCGTCTGGATATTTACGATGAAAAAGCGGCGAAATCTCAGTTCCTCCAAGAGCTTGAGCGGCTTTATGAAAAGAATGAATACGATACTGCTGCGCTCAGTGCCCTGCCTACGGCCTATGATTACATCCGCCTAGGTCATCCGCTATCTTGCCTCTTGGAGTGGGCTCTCGGTCATATAAACGCTTTACCCGCTGAAAATGTAATCAGCTTTCAGTCGAAGTCGGCGCCTATTTTGGCTATCCTCCGCAAGAATGCGTTGGCGAACACCTCCACTCGAATTGTATATGTGGGCGAGCTGCCTGGCTTTTTTAAGGTGGATGTGATCCGGAATGTATATGCCTATTCCTTTGAATTACTGCAGCTAGAAAATCTAGATCATCTTCCAGCCTTTGATGGAAGTACCCTTTTCATTTCGCAGGAGGATTCGGTTTCTAAAACGAGTCTTATGCCTCAGATCCATTTCTATGTTGGCCTTTACGCTGAGCTTGGAAGTATTGTTCTGATAAATGGGGAAGGGAAGGCAGACTACATACGCGAAATACAGCATGTACGAAGGAGAGAAACCATTGCCATGACGCCTATTCACTGTCTTGTGGCGCTGAATTCGCTGGTGGATGGGGCTCCGCTTTCGGATGAAAAGAATTCTAGGGATTTGAACGAAGCTCTGGTTTTGAAATCCATTCATGAAATTACCGGCACGCATTCGAAGGCTTTGGTTGCCTCCAGCGGCTTGTCTATGCAGTATGCTATTATGATGGGACTGATTCACGATGCCATCGAAAAACATCCGGGCAAAGCCATTAAAATATTGGTTCCACCCAATTGCTATGGTGGTACCAACGATCAAGCTCGAAGAGCGGCGGCTTGTCTTAACAGGGTGGAAGTATTGGATTTAGCCGTGGATGGAGGAAAGGATATGGTGCAAAGCCTAGAGGCTATTCTCGAGCAAATTGCTCAAGAAGATGCGGTTCCCTACATCATTGCAGAAATTCCTACCAATCCGAGGGTGGAAGTTCCAGACCTCGTAAAATTGAGGGAGGTATTGCTAAAAGAAAGAAAGACCGCCTCGGGTTCATTGGCCATTGATCCGGTATTTATTCTGGATCAAACTTTTTGTCCGAATGTGCACTTTTTGGGCGGAAATGAAATTCTCTCAGGCCTTAGGGCACTCTCCTATGTAAGTGGATCGAAGTTCCCAAGCGGTGGAAAATGTACAGCGGGCTATTGTGTGGGCAATACCAAGACCGATGACTTAATGCGCAAAATAGAATTGCATTTGCAGCTTTGCGACAATGAAGCAACAGCGCTTCAAATGGAAATATTGGCAAAGCAACTTCCCTCTATGAACCAGCGTATTGCCGATGCCTATGCCAATACACGCGAATTTGTAAACTTCATCAACGCCAGCTTGCCTGCTGCGAAAATCAACTTTGTTTCTGAAGACTTGGCCAGCAAAGGATTCACTCCATCCGTCTTCTCACTCGATCTTCCCACCCGAGGAAATACGCATGAAGAAAGTGAAGCCTACAAAAGAAGGCTGAATCACAAACTCATAACAATGATGATTTCCAGTATTCCGAATGAGAGTAAATACTGCGTGAGTTACGGGCAATTGAAAGGCTGTTATTGGACTATTCCGGCTACCTCCACCCAGGGAACCACCAAAGAAGACGACAAAGATTATATTGCTCGGGTGGCGCTTTCGCCCGACTTAGACCTGGAACTCCATAAAAAGGTGTTCTTAAAATTTGTTCAAGAATTGGGGTAAATAGTACAGAATACGTGCTAAGTGCAGGCGGAATAGTCAAGTGAATGGATTTTATGCCAAAGGAAATTTCTCTTGTACTAGAAAAAAACCTGCACTAAATCTTCCTCTGAAATAGTATTAAAGTATTCAGAGCTTTTCAATTCCTTTAAAGCCTCTAAGAGCTTTGCTTCCTCATGCTCCCTTCCAATTAAAGCTTGGACCAAGGGTTCGAGGTCTTTATTGACGAAGAAATCGCCAAAGATCTCCAATTCTGTAATCCTTCCTTTTTCCACATTGAGATGGGCTTCAATAAAGCCACCTGGGGTTTTGATTCCTTTCTTTAATCCGTATTTAGGCGAGTAGCCGTAGTTCCATTCCCATTGGCTATACTTTTCAGCTGCCAGTTTTTGAATGGCTTTTTTATCGGCATCGGTCAATTCATACGGAACCGCATCGGGATAGAGATGGGTAATGTGTTGCATCACGCGCTCACCAAATTTGGCCACGCCCATGTCTTCCTTTAAATGAGTAGAAATATTGGTAACCCGACTCTGAACCGATTTACGGGCCTTGCCTTCAAATTTAAGGGGGTTCACATTCAGGGCATCGGAAATGTCTTGAATCTCCGAAGCGTACAACAAAGTGCCGTGATGGAGTACCCTTTGTTTTTGATGATAGATGTGTTCTGCATTTCCAGAGAACTTTTGGTCGTCGATTAAAATATCGTTTCTACCCGAAAAAGTAGCCGCCACTCCCAATTGAGCCAGCACATCGATAATGGGCTGATTGTATTTTTTGAAATCCACCGTAGCGCCTTCCTCGCCGAAGCCCATAATGAAAGTATAATTGAGATTGCCCAAATCGTGGTAAACCGCACCGCCACCTGTTAATCTGCGCACCACCCGAATGCCCTTTTCTTTAACGTGTTCAACATTTATTTCGGCCAAGGTATTTTGATGCTTTCCAACCACTATGGTATAGTCGTTTTGCCAGAGCATGAAAATGTTTTCCTTAAAATTCTTCAGCAAGTACTCCTCGGTAGCTTGATTAAAATACGGATCGAGGCCTTTATTGAGAATGCAAAGCATGGGTGTTTCTTTAGAGGGGTGGAAGGTAAAAATTGCCGCAAAGAGTTGCGGCATAGATGAAGAGTATTATTCCACTTTTCGGGGACTTTTCTTTATAGCGCCTATTCGAAGTATATAAAAAGGCCAATCAGTGAGACTTCCCTACATTTGAAATCGTCGCCCGGTGCCCACGGCCTATTTAGCCATCAAGAAAGGAAAGGTGAAAGTGCATCAACGGAAAATGATCTTGCTCTACTTTGGAGCCCTCGTTATTGCGGGAGGCTTTACTTTTTATCCAGGGTGTTATTTGCACAGCTTGTTTTTAGGTTAGGAGGGAGGAGGTAGTGGTTTTCTTACTGCAACCTATTTCAAAATCAAATCGCGTACTGGGCTTGGTAGCTTTTGGAATAGGTGCCAAGGGCGGCATTGCAATTTTAAATTGGGCGAAACAGAAATCAAACCTTCAAATGCTTTGCGTGGAAGGGAATGTCTTCTCTGCTCAATTGCGACAAGAGTTTAGGCTTTTTGCGCTGGAAAACCCTTCTATTTGTTTTATCTATTCGTTTAAGCAATGGGCAAACAGACCAGAGTGGGTCAAGAACGACAAAGGCGGAGTGGAAGTTTGCGGCTCTATGGATCCGATAACACTGTAAAGAATCGGCATTTACTCCTTGTTCTAGGTCTCACTACTCTTTTTTACACTGCGGTTACATCATTTTACACTTGGGAAACAGAAGGAAGCTTTTCGCCAGTATAGATTTGAATCGAACAATAAAATGATATTGAAATGAAAAAGAATGTGAAAATATTGAGTGCAGTACTTCTTAGCATTGGCCTAATGGCTTTTAGTTATGGATTTATGTATGAAGAGCCACAGTGCAATACAGTCGCTAGCGACGAAAAAGAAGTTGTTGAAGTCGATTTCTTTTACGATTTAGGACCGCGCTACGATCCTATTACGAAGCAATTCCTGAATGAGGTAATCCGCGTAACCGAGTTTAATACGCCAGAAGAGAACCAACGCATTGTTACTTTAAAGAGTACGGAATTGATTTTTATTGAAAACGATAAACAGACGAATATCCGCTTTAAGGGTGAGTCGGAAATGCTTACTGAAGCGCAGCTGGCGTTTTTACATTCGGCCCAATATTCCAGTTGCTTCCTTGTTCGCACGGAGTTTTATTCACAGAACCCGGTAACAGGAGAAGCAGAGTTCAACTACTACAGTCCGCATTTAACGGTTGTTCCAGAAAAACAAGCCGTCTACAAAGCCGGAAAGGAGAAATTGCTTGCCTATTTCGCCAAGAACAATAAAGAGAACACCCTCAACTTAGATGAGAAAAAATTAAGACCAGCCAAATTGTATTTTACGGTTGATAAGACGGGCCAAATAACCAATGTGAAGTTGGATAGAACATCTGGTTATGCGGATATAGATGATACCATGATTGATCTATTAACCCATTTAGAAGGAGAGTGGGAAGCTGCTGAAAATGAGAAAGGGGAAAAAGTAGACCAAGAATTGGCGATCTCTTTTGGAATGCTGGGTTGTTAAATCTAGAAAAAGCCTTCTTGTACAAAAACAAGAAGGCTTTTTCATTTCAATTGAAATAGAACTTTTTCGGGTTTTTTCTTCCATGAGTTCTATGGCTGTTTTAATCAAAGGAGGTGAAAGACTCCGCTTGAGAACTTGCAGAAACGGACTATTGAATGAGTATTTGCTCTATCCAACGCATTCCCTTTTCATTCGTAAGTTCTAAAGAATACAGCCCAGCAGATAGGCTCTGAATAGAAATTTCGGCGATTTTCTCATCTGTACTAACGCCTTCCATTTGCAATCTTCCCAAGGCATCCGTGAGAGTCCATTCTAGCTTTCGGTTGGATGGATTTTCTGCATTAAAGCGAATATAGAGTTTATCCTTGGCAGGGTTGGGGTATACTGTAATTCCATCCATCCTTTCTCGCTCTTCTAGGGAGACCCCATTTCCAGCGATTAACTTCAAATACACCGTTTGCCTTCCAAGCAAGGAATACGAAAATTGAAATCCACCTACTCCATCCAATACCATAGAACCGAGGGTATCTCCTTCCAACAAATCAACGGCCCAATACGAGCCCGCTTGTAGGGTAGACTGTGTTACTGTACTGCTGCTGTTGGCATTTTGGTCGCTCATATTGCTCAAGACCAAAATGGCTTCTTGTCGGTGAATGCGCATAAAACCAAGTACGGAAGGATGGGTATTTTCTGCTGCCAGATAATAGCCTTTTTGCAGAGCGACCTCATTTTGTCTTACGGCAATCAGCTTTTTGTAAAGATTCAAGAGGCTATTGGGATCTTGGCTGGAAAGCTGCACATTCCGATTGGTGTAGTTTGAATTCACCGGATGCCAAGGAGTTCCGGAGGTAAATCCCGATTGCATTCCGCTGCTCCATTGCATGGGTGTTCTGATATTTTCATGGGCTCCCGTTCCCGTCATTCCCAATTCTTCGCCATAATAAATGAAGGGAGTGCCCGGCATAGCCAACAATAAGGCCGCAGCCTGTTTCATTCTTGGAGTGGATTCTGCCAATACGCTAAAGACTCTGTCTTGATCGTGATTGCTTAAAAAGGGCGCGAATTGCAAAGGTGGATAGGCGGTATTTATAAAATTCAAGTGGTTTTGGAGCGAACTGCTTTGGCCCTGAATAATGGAAGTGAGCATATTGCTGGCCAGGTCAAACTCAAAGCAATGATCCATTCGAGTGCTGTCTACATAAGGAAGAATGGAGCTGGTATTGCTCCACACTTCGCCTACGGTATACACCTCCGGATTGGTATTCAATAAGGTCTGCTTAAATTCTTCGATGAGGGCGAAGGTTCGCGGCGTATTTTCTAGGATGGGAAAGTCTTCATCGAGGTATTTAATCGCATCCAACCGAAATCCATCTACTCCTTTATTGAGCCAGAAAGTGGCAGAGTTAAAAATCTCGGTCTTTAGGGCGGGCTCATCGTAGTTTAAATCGGGCATACCTCCCCAAAACAAACCGTAGTAGAAGTTAGAAGCAAAGGAATGCCAAACCCCTTGACCCCAAGGGCCGTTGAAACCCGGATTGGCATTTCTCCAGATATACCAGTTTCGGAAGGGACTGCTAGGGCTAGAGCGCGAAGCCTGAAACCAAGGATGCTGACTGCTGCTGTGGTTCATTACATAGTCCATAATAACCTTAATACCGCGCGCATGGGCGCTGTCGAGAAAAGCCTCAAAATCGGCCATGCTGCCATAATCTGGATTAATGGCCTGATAATCGGTAACATCATAGCCGTGGTAGGAAGGAGAAGAATTGATGGGCATGAGCCAGATTCCGTCTATACCTAAATCGGTATGCGTAGTAGAATCGCCATCGTTGAGGTAATCGAGTTTTTGAATAAGACCTTGAAAATCACCGATTCCATTTCCATCTGAATCGTAGAAGCTGCGGACAAAGATTTGATAGAAGACCTTTTCGTTCCACCAATAGGTTCGCAGATTGGTGTCGATCGAAAAACTGCAAGGATCGCAGCTACCAAAACAAACGGGTGTAAGTTTTTGAGGAAGAGAGGAAGGAATAAGGTTTCGGGCAACGAGGGCCGTGGGCGACATGCAAGGGCCATTGGGTTGCTCGGCACTGCTGATGGAGTTTCCGTTGTAATAGAGAAAGCGCTGAGGGTTGGCACTGTCTTGAATGTAGGCAACGGTTTCATAGATATTGTCTCCATCTGGATCGAATAGAGGAAGGGCATCGGTTTCCCATGTAACTCCATATCCCGCAGCATCTATCCAATCTCCTGTTACAAAAACACCAATAGGATCAACGGATTCGTTCTGCATATCCACCCGAAAAGTGACTAAACCTTCGCAGGCATCGAAACCATGAGCGGGCATATTGACTCCGTTTTTACCAACAATGAGCAATCGATTGAAATTGATTCCTCCATCTGAAAAACCGCAATCGGGACCTAGGAGCTCGTTGGGATCAGACCACGAATTGCCGTTGATGAACTTATAGTAGTAGCGCCCTTGAGGAAGTTGGAAGTTGATTTCGTAAATACTGTCTTGATCGGGATCGCTCAGCCAAAGGCTACCGGGAGTCCAGTTTGATCCGCCTAAAAGCGACTGAAAGTTTCCTGCAACGCTGATTCCTTGCGGATGAATGCTGTGTCCTTTCATATTCACCTTTAACTGCACGGGAAGGTTCTGAGCTTGAATGGAAGGAAAAAAGAAGAAAACAGTAAGGAAAATAGAAAAGAGAAGACGCATGAGAAAGAGGTTGGATGAAGGACTTTAGAATAGAACCCCAACCCGAATAACCGGATTGGCATAGACAGAGCGGAGCGGGTCATACAAGACATTGAAGAGAATAGAAAAGTAAAAAGAACCATCGGGTAGATAGGCGCCACCTAGGTAGAGGGCGCTGACCCACTCCTCGCCAAAAACCGGAACCTGACCATTCACAAAACCTTGTACCACCTGGGCGCGCAGCAATTCGTATTCGGCAGCAAGGGCAATTGGGCCAAAGACTTTGTAGTTTACAAAAGGACTAAAGCCATAAATACTTTGTTCTAGATTAGGCTCAAAGCGGCCATCCGAAACATATAAATAGGTAAGACCTAATCCAGTAAGCAATCGGTCGTTTACTGGATAAGCCACTCTAGGATTGAGCATTACAGAAGTAATGGTTCCGAATTGAAGGCTTCCCGTGCCGCCGTAGCGCAATTTTTTATAGAAAGGAGTTTTATTTGTATTGGGCGCTGGCTTTGATTTTTCATTCTTTGGAACAGGTTTATCAAAGACTTTAGCGCTGTCTTGAGTTGGACTTTTAGCTGGATTTTTTTCGAAGCGATTGGGTACCTGTGCATTCAGGGCAATTGCGGATATTAGCAAGCCCACTGAACAGAGAGCTTTAAGCTTTGTTTTCAACATAGCTCAAAGATAAGCGAGAAGGCTGTAAAGCTTTACCATGTAGGGCAGTATTAATTGTATTTTTGAACGCGAATAAACCCGCCGGTTGGATTTAAAATATGGATAGATTTTCCTTCTTAGGAAGTGCACATATAGGGTTCATAGATGAACTCTACGAAAAATACTTACGTTATCCAGATAGCGTAGAACCGAGTTGGAGAGCTTTTTTTCAGGGCTATGATTTTGCCCAAGAAGGTTATTCTTTTGAGGCTCGAGAGATAGAAATGAGCGAAGTTCCAGAAGAGCTTCGCAAAGAGTTTTTGGTGATCGATCTTATCAATGATTACCGTAAAAGAGGGCATCTCTTTACGGCCACCAATCCGGTTCGGTCTAGAAGAACCTACAGTCCGTCTCTAGACTTAACCAATTACGGTTTGTCTGATAAAGACCTCGGCACATCCTTTATGGCAGCTGCAGAGGTGGGCCTTAGCGCTCCGTCTCCTTTGTCGGAAATACTGCGCTATTTGAATGCAGCCTATTGCCAATCCATCGGATTGGAGTTCATGTATATTCGTGATAAGGAGGTGGTTGGATGGATTTTGTCTAGGCTTCATGCCACAGAGAATCAACCCAATTTTAATGTAGATCAGAAAAAAGCCATATTGAGTAAGCTCAATGAGGCCGTTTCTTTTGAGAATTTCTTAAACACCAAGTTTGTAGGTCAGAAGCGCTTCTCTATTGAAGGAGCAGAGTCGCTTATTCCTGCTCTAACCATGCTGGTAAATAGGGCTTCTGAATTAGGCGTAAAAGAGATTGTAATGGGCATGGCCCATAGAGGTAGGCTCAATGTTTTGTCGAACGTTTTTGGAAAAGAACCCCGCGATATTTTTTCAGAATTTGAGGGTAAATTCTTCGACGGTGAAGAATTAGATGGAGATGTGAAGTACCATTTGGGGTATTCATCCACCAAAACGTTGGAGAACGGAAGGGAAATACGCCTCAACTTATCGCCCAATCCTTCGCATTTGGATGCCGTAGATGCCGTAGTAGAAGGTATCGCCCGAGCGAGAATCAACAGCGATTATGGAACTACTGCGGGCAAAGTACTTCCCATACTTATACATGGAGATGCATCGGTAGCCGCCCAAGGTATTATCTACGAGGTGGTACAGATGGAAACCTTAGATGGATATAAAACCGGAGGAACAATCCATATCGTTATCAATAATCAAGTGGGTTTTACCACCAATTATTTAGATGCGCGTTCGTCTACCTATTGTACAGATATAGCCAAGGTTGTATTAGCGCCCGTTTTGCACGTAAATGGCGATGATGTGGAAGCCGTTTGTCATGCCATTCTCTTTGCAGTAGAGTATAGACAGCGCTACAACAAAAATATTTTTGTTGACTTACTGTGTTACAGAAAGTACGGGCACAACGAAGGCGATGAGCCGCGTTTTACTCAACCTTTACTGTATAAAGCCATTGCCAAACACCCCAATCCTAGAGAGATCTACTCTAAGAAACTCATTGCAGAGGGCGTAGTTGGAAAAGATATAATCAAAGAATTAGAGAGTAGCTTCAAGGCTACCTTGGAAGAAGATTTCGACGAGTCAAAGGAGATAGAAAAGAACGTGATTATTCCGTTCTTAGAAGACTACTACAGTCATTTGAGGCCCAGTAAGCCCGCAGACTTCGACTTCTCACCGGAGACCGGATTTGCAGAAGAAGAATTGCGGTTTATTGTCGAAAAAATCACTCAGCTTCCGGAGGGCAAGAAATTCTTCAATAAGATTGTTCGTCTTTTGGGAGATCGAGCTAAGATGGTGAACGAAAGAGATGCACTAGACTGGGCTATGGGTGAGTTACTCGCTTATGGTTCATTGCTTTTAGAAGGTCATGGCGTTCGCTTGAGCGGGGAAGATTGTGAGCGCGGAACCTTCTCTCATAGGCATGCCATTATTAAGGTAGAAGACTCTGAGGAAGAGTACAATTTACTGAATGATATGCGTGAGAATCAAGGCAGAATGACTGCCTACAACTCTCACCTAAGTGAATATGGTGTTCTTGGTTTTGATTACGGCTATGCCCTAGCTACACCAGACGGCTTGACTCTATGGGAAGCGCAGTTTGGCGATTTTGCCAATGGAGCACAGATTATCATTGATCAGTTTATTACGGCTGCGGAAGACAAATGGAGAATACAGAACGGACTGGTACTCCTCCTTCCCCATGGATATGAAGGACAGGGTGCGGAACATTCTAGCGCACGATTGGAGAGGTTTTTACAGATGTCGGCCCAGTACAATATTCAAGTAGTGAATGTGACTACCCCGGCTAATTTCTTCCATCTGTTGAGACGTCAATTAAAACGTCCGTTCCGGAAGCCATTGGTAGTCATGTCTCCCAAGAGTTTATTGAGACACCCAAAATGTGTTTCTTCACTTTCTGAATTTACCAAGGGCAACTTTAAGGAGCTCATAGACGATTCGGTAGAAGACAAGCAGAGCATAAAGAAAGTGGTATTCTGCTCGGGCAAATTGTATTATGAATTGTTGGAGGAGCGCAGCACACGTTCGGCCGATGAGGTAGCCCTCATTCGAATAGAACAACTCTATCCCTTCCCAGAAAAGCAATTTAGAGAAGCCTTGAAGAGCTATACCCATGCTGAGAAAATTGTTTGGGCTCAGGAAGAGCCACAGAATATGGGTGCAAGAGCGCATATTCTATTGAGTTTACGCGATATAAATTGGTTGGATGTAAGTGCGCCTGCGAGTGCAGCACCTGCCTCCGGATCGCATCAAGCAGCACATAAAATTCAGCACGATCTGATTGCCAAAACATTTGAAATTTAAAATAAAACCTATCCTGCTATGATCCTTGAAATGAAAGTACCTTCTCCTGGCGAATCCATCTCTGAAGTTGAGATTGCTTCATGGTTGGTACAAGATGGCGACTATGTTGAGAAGGACCAAGAAATTGCCGAAGTAGACTCCGACAAAGCTACCTTGGCCTTGCCTGCCGAAGAAAGCGGTATTATTAAACTCATTGCTTCCGAAGGCGAAGTGGTGGCGGTGGGTCAAGTGGTTTGTACCATCGATACCAGCGCTTCTGCCCCTGAAGGAGGTTCTGCTCCTGAGAAAAAAGCCGAAGAAAAAGTGGAGGCGAAGCCTGCTCCTGCAGCGGCACCCACTACGAATTACGCCACGGGCACTCCTTCTCCCGCCGCCAAGAAATTGATGGACGAGAAAGGGGTTAAGCTGAATGCCGGAACTGGCAGGGATGGCCGAATTACTAAAGAAGATGTGGTGAATGCGGCGGTAAGCATGGGAACTTCCACTGGAGGTCCTCGCTCTACCGAGCGCAAACGCATGAGCAGTCTTCGCCGCAGTCTTGCAAAGAGATTGGTAGCGGTTAAGAGTGAGACCGCCATGCTGACTACCTTCAACGAGGTAGATATGAAACCTATATTCGATCTAAGAGCGGTTCACAAAACCAAATTTGCTGAAAAGCATGGAGTAGGTCTCGGCTTTATGTCTTTCTTCACCCTGGCGGTAACACGTGCCTTGAAGCTTTATCCAACGGTAAATGCCATGATCGATGGCGATGATATGATCACTTTCGAATATTGTGATATCTCCATAGCCGTAAGTGGTCCAAGAGGATTGGTCGTTCCCGTTGTGCGCAATGCAGAGAATTTGAGTTTTGCCGGAGTTGAAAGGGAGATTAAGCGATTGGCCATACGCGCCCGTGAAGGCGATATTACGATTGATGAAATGACGGGTGGAACCTTTACCATTACTAATGGTGGAGTATTTGGATCGATGCTTTCAACGCCCATTATCAATCCACCTCAAAGCGCCATTTTAGGAATGCACAATATTGTAGAGCGTCCTGTGGTGGTGAACGGAGAAATTGTCGTTCGTCCTATTATGTATGTTGCTCTTTCATACGACCATCGAATTATTGATGGAAAAGAAAGTGTTGGGTTCTTAGTGGCAGTTAAAGAAGCTCTAGAAAATCCAACGGAACTGTTGATGAACAATCAAATAGAAAAAGCGCTAGAGTTGTAAATCCCATTTTGAAATGACCGATATAGAGATTGCCCGTAAAGCCCAGGCCTTACCCATTGTAGAGATTGCAGCAAAGCTGGGAATTTCTTCAGAAGAGTTAGAGGTCTATGGCAAGTACAAGGCAAAAATCCCTCTAAGTTATGGTCAGCAACAGCCCAAGAAGGGAAAACTCGTATTGGTTTCGGCCGTCTCTCCTACACCCGCTGGAGAGGGAAAGACCACCTGCACCATTGGTTTGTTGGATGGATTGGCGAAAATTGGAAAGAAGGCCGCTGCCGCATTGCGTGAGCCTTCGCTCGGACCCGTATTTGGAATGAAGGGAGGAGCCACGGGAGGAGGCTATGCACAAGCGCTTCCGATGGAAGACATCAATCTTCATTTTACGGGCGACATCTATGCAGTTGAACGGGCACATAATCTCTTAGCTGCTTTATTAGACAATCATTTACATCATAAACTTAGTCCAGAGATCGATTTGCGTCAGCTCTTTTTCAAAAGAGTAATAGATATGAATGATCGGGCTCTCAGGCAAACCACCATTGCTTTAGGTGGAAAAGCAAACGGGTTTCCCCGCGAAAGCGGATTTGATATCACAGCCGCATCGGAGATTATGGCTATTCTTTGTTTGGCAAACGGATACGAGGATCTTACCGAAAGAGTGGGAAATATTGTATTAGGACAAGGGAAGGAAGGGCTCATTCGCGCAAAGGATATGAAAGCTCAAGGTGCCATGACGGCTCTGTTACGCGATGCTTTAAAGCCCAATTTGGTGCAGAGCTTAGAAGGAAATCCCATTCTGATGCATGGGGGGCCTTTTGCAAATATTGCTCAGGGAACCAATAGCTTACTGGCCACCAAAGCCGCAATGAATTTGGCAGATATTACCGTAACCGAAGCCGGATTTGGATTTGACCTTGGTGGAGAGAAGTTCATAGATATTAAATGCCGAGTAGGAGGTATTTTTCCAGATGCATTGGTTTTGGTTGCTACCATTCGTGCCCTGAAATACCATGGCGGATTGGGATTGAAAGAACTGGATAAAACTGATTTAAACGCACTGAGAAAGGGCTTCTCTAATTTGCAACACCACATACGAAATGCCGCAAAGTTTGGATTAGAACCCATTGTGGCACTAAATCACTTTGTTTCAGATTCTGACGATGAAGTGAAATTACTTCAGCAGTTGTGCGAAGCCGAAGGGGTGGTAGCGGTAGTAAGTAAGGCCTGGGCTCAGGGCGGAGAAGGGGCCATCGAATTGGCTGAGGCTGTAAGTTCAGTTTTAGATAAGAGTGTTAATACGCCCAAGTTTTTATACGAGGCAGAGGCAAGGTTGGAAGATAAAATAAGAACATTAGCCACTTCGTATTACCGAGCTCAGGATATTGAAATGAGCGCCAAGGCCAAGAGAAAATTGGATTTATTTGAGGCAAATCTTGGCAAGAACCTCTTGGTTTGTATGGCCAAAACACAAAAGTCTATTTCAGACGATCCCGCGCGCTTGGGAAGTCCGAAAGACTATACCTTTAAAATAAGCGATGTTGAATTGAGTGCTGGAGCAGGCTTTATTGTCCCCATTGCAGGAGAAATGATGCGCATGCCGGGCCTTCCGATTCGTCCTGCTGCACACGACATATTTGTAGATGCGCAGGGCAATATTCAAGGCCTATTCTAAAGGGCTGGAATAATCCAACCCTGCAAAGAAATAGCACTGCTTAAGGTTTGTAGGATTTCAATGCCTCGAAATAAGTAGAAAACGCATTTCTTCCAAGCGCACTAATAGAGCATTTCGTATTCGGATAGTTGCCTTTATATCCCTTCTCAATTTCGATGTATCCTGCTTCTTTGAGTTTATTAAGCTGAACGCTTAGATTGCCACGAGTAGAGCCCGTTTCATCTAGAAGGAATCCGAATTCGGCATTTTCAATTCCAATGAGCAAACTCATAATCTGCAATCGCAATTGGTTGTGCAAAAGGGGATCGAGAGGTTCAAACATCTAGGCTCACTTTTGATCTTAACATATAACCCGGTATAAGGTAACTCATGGTTACACTGAGTGCTAGAAGAAGCAATACGTTTTCAAAGCTCTTATGTAAATCGGGAATAAAAGCAATAACGAAGCTGAGTACAATGGAGAGAATACCGCCAATGGTTAGAGGTTTAAATTTTAGCACTCCGCCAGAAACGAATGTGCCTATGCCATAGAAGAGAATAATTAAGACATAGCTGTGTGTCCATCCAATAACGTTCGAGAAAGCAAGAGAAAAGAAAATACCCATCGTAATTCCGATCCAAAGAAACTTCATAACAGAATCCATTAGGGTGGTATGCTTTTGTTTTAAGCGGTGCTTCCTTCCAGCCAAAGAACTGCTAACACCTGCAAGAGGCATACTGATTATCCAAACCATAAAATGATAGGGTGAGTTGAATTGAGTAAGTAAGATGTACTCAATCAATACCGAAAGAAGGACTAACCAGCCCCAGATGAGGTAGAAAATACTGTTGCTGCGAATATTATAACGCGTGCGCTCTAACATATCGGCAATGGTTTTTAGTTGTTGAGCTTGTTCAATTGTATTCATGATTGCGATTTTGTTTCAACAAATGTAAACAAGTTTATAAAATAAACAAAAATATTTTTAGACAAACTATCTTTAGCAAAATGAAAATCGAGTTCATATGTGGAAGTATCTTTTAGTTTCGATGTTGATAGTGAGCAGTAGTGTGTTTGGACAAAAGAAGAAAAGTCCGCGCATGGAAGCTTCTGCCACAATAGAAGGCGTTAGGGTGGAAATAGCGTATGGCGCTCCATCGGTTAAAGGCAGAACCATTTTTGGCGAGCTTGTACCCTATAATAAAATATGGAGAACAGGAGCCAATGAGAACAGTATCATCACTCTATCGCAGGATTTAATTGTTGGTGGCGAACGCTTGGCAGCTGGAACTTATGGATTATTTACTACTCCAACAGCGGAGGGATGGAAGATTCATTTTAATTCAGAGAGCGATAATTGGGGTGCATATAGCTATTCGAAATCGAAGGATGTATTAGTTGTTTCTGTAGATATTGTGACCTTAGATCAATTGGTTGAGCAACTAAGCATGCGATTTACAGAAGAGAGTTTAATCATTGAATGGGAAAAGACCTCGGTAGTAATTCCTCTAACGAAGCCATAAGCTATAAGCTAATGTATGCGTATTGATAAGTTTCTTTGGTGTGTTCGTTTAATGAAGACGCGCTCTGTTTCTTCGGAAACCATTCAGAAAGAAAGTGTTCAGGTAAATGGGCAGGTTGTAAAGCCTTCTAGATCTATAAAGGTAGGCGATGAAATTTCCATTCGAACGATTGGTATTATTCGAAAATATCAGGTGAAAGACTTGCCTCCTTCAAGGGTGGGCGCTCCAAAAGTCTTAGATTATATCTTAGATATTACTTCTGCAGAGGAAAAAGAAAAAGAGACTTTTTTAAAGTTGATGCGTTCCTTGCAACGACAAGTAGGAACGGGAAGGCCGACCAAGAAAGACAGAAGAGAAATAGATCGACTTACAGATTCAGATTAGGTACTCAACTGTTTTTGAATGACATTGGCATAGGAATAAAATAAAAGCGAGCGAATAGTATGCAAACTATTCGCTCGTTTTTTTCTTCCTCATTTCAGATTTATTCGAAAGTGGGCTTCCTCTTTTCTAAGAAGGCAGTGGTTCCCTCTTTAAAATCGTGGGTAGCGAAAGCTCTTCCAAAATTGTTGATTTCGGTCTCATATCCCATCCTTCTATCCATCATTCCGGCATTTACCGCTTCTATAGTGAGTGCCAAAGCAGTAGACGATTGCGCCGCACATTTCTCAGCAATGATAATGCATTCATTGATAAGTTCACCCGGCACGCAGATTTTATTGATTAACCC
>CALCFH010000214.1 GCA_937900215.1 uncultured Cryomorphaceae bacterium | reverse complement strand
TAGACAGACCCGTTATTGGTAACCAACTGTACGTATCTCCGCCAGTGGCTTGCAAATGAGTGGCTTCACCTGGGCATATCTGCACATCTGGTCCCGCGTTGGCTGCGGCATTAGAAAGTAAGCTTACGGTAACTGCATCAATACCAGAACAACCTACCGCATCAGTAGCAGTGAGCGTATATGTGATTTGTTGCGTAATGCTAGCAGTTGGCTGTGCGATATTTGGATTGCTCAACCCCGTGGCTGGTGTCCACTGATAGGTCCATCCTTGTACGGCTGGAGTTCCAATCTGAACTGAAATTCCTGGACAGGTTGCTACATCTGGACCTGCATCCGGAATTACGGTATCCTGCACAGTTATTTGCTGAACGACAGTATCGGTACAGAGCGGATCGTTTGGATTTGTTGGATTGAATACAATCAATGTAAGATCGTAGACTCCCGGGCCAGGATATGTCCAAGTCGGACTTTGAAGTGTAGATTGATCAGAAGTTGTGGTAGGATCACCGAAGTCCCACAAAATGTTGAACCCTGCCGAATTTGAAGCGCTGAACTCGACATATTCGGTACAATTGGTAAATGAATTTGGGCTAACCTCATTCAAATCATCTGGCATTGCAATTGGAACTTGGCAATTGACAACACTTAATTGAATTCCTCTTCTAATCTCCCCCAAAAAGACACCGTTTCGGTATTCTTTAACACATAAGCCTACCAAAAATGTTCCTTGAGCGCCTGGAACAGCATTTATTTGGCCGTTCTGAGAGTTTATTGTAAATGGAACTGGCCCTCCGATCATATCACTTAAGCTATAAGGAGCTATCCAAGGGATGGCCGTGTACGGAGGTGCCGCAGCTGGATTCGGGGGTTGCGTAACTGTAGCAGACGATCCATCATAAGGTGTACAAAGTGAGTAAACCAGAGAGTCGCCATCAAAGTCAAGAGCTGAATGATCAAACTGAAAAGGCAAATTGACACAAACGTAAAGTGGAGGAAGTTGATTCCATACAGGACTGGAATTAGTTGGATTAGACTCGATACCAGGAATAGTTGCAGTATAAGTTGCTCCAACTGGAAAAGGAATATTCTGAACTACCGCATTTCTACAACACCGCTGATAGGTAAGAGTATATCCACCAACTATGGGAGGGAGAGTCATAATCTCTGTGTAATAACCAGCCGTTGTGCAAACGTTTGTAGGCGCAGTTACACAACTAGAATTGATAGTTGATTGAAGGGTAACAACCGAGTCAAGAACAAAGCCAATGTTCTGAACTAACGTTCCCGCAGAATTGAATGCGCCTACTGGCGCTGGGTTATCAAAATCAGACACCCCACTGAGACAGTCTCTATAAACGATGAGTGTCACGGAATACTGACTACCTCCTAAGTAGCGATACACCAATTCTCCACCAACAATATGTGTAGCCGAAGCTTGTTTGACTACCCATAAGACAATCAGAATAAGAACAAAAAGTAGTTTTTTCACAGAGGCTTGCGACTTTATTTGCAACCGTTAAAGAAAAGGAATGCCGATTCGACAGAAACCTGATTACTAGCACCCACAAATCGCATGTAGTAGGCAT
>CALCFH010000213.1 GCA_937900215.1 uncultured Cryomorphaceae bacterium | reverse complement strand
AATGGAAGTCGCCTACCAATACAGCGAACTCACCATGGGTTGGTGCATCAACTGTCATCGGGAGACTGAGGTACAAGTTGAGTCTAACGGCTACTATGCTGAGCTTCATGCAAAGCTGAAAGAAAAGTACGGTGATGAGCCAATTACGGTTGAGAAAATCGGTGGCTTAGAGTGTGGTAAATGTCATTATTGATCCAATAAAAAAGAGTTCAGCCCTATGGCGGAAGTAAAGAAATACTGGAAGGGACTTGAAGAGCTTAAGGAGAGTAGTCCCATTATGGACAACCTTAGGCAGAATGAGTTCGCATCAGAAATGCCAGTCGAGGATTTTTTGGGCAATGGCGAAATGCTCGCTGGGGCACAGACCTCTCGCAGAGATTTCCTGAAATACTTAGGTTTTTCAACGGCAGCAGCGGCATTGGCTGCGTGTGAAGCACCCATTGTTGAGTCTATTCCATACGTTGTAAAACCGGATAGTGTTTTACCAGGTGTGCCTAATTATTATGCATCCAACTACTACGATGGACATGATTTTGCATCCATCCTTGTGAAAACAAGAGAAGGTAGACCAATTAAGGTTGATGCGAATAGAGATGCACCCTTTAATGGCTCTGCCAATGCAAGAGTACAAGCAGCTGCTTTATCTCTCTATGATAACTCAAGGTTAAAGTCTGCGGTAAAGGAAGGGCAAGAAGTGGAATGGTCTTCCATCCTTGCTGAAGTGAGTAAAGAAGTAGCGAAAGCTAAGTCTGCGGTACTACTTTCAAATACAATTATTAGTCCAACTATTTCAGAAGCGATAAGTGAGTTTGAATTAACACATTCAAATTTCAAGCACATCAGTTATGATGCGCTAAGTCTATCTGGTAAATTAGATGCGTGGCAAGAGCTAACGGGTAGAAGAGCGTTGCCATGTTACAATATTTCTCAAGTTGGTCTTATTGTTTCTATAGGTGCCGATTTCCTCAGTGATTATAATGGGCAATCTATGACTTCTGATTACAGCAAGTCTAGAGAGCTGTCTAAGAATATGGCACGTCATATTCAATTTGAGTCTGTTATGTCCTTGTCAGGATCCAATGCAGACAAGAGAGTAAGGGTAAAACCAAGTGAGCAGTCACAAGTATTATTAGCAATATACAATGAGTTGGCAAAGGCAAAGGGAGAGTCACAATTGGCTTCGGCTAATCTAGATGCTAAACTGATGCAAGACGCTGCCAATACTGCTAAAGAACTAATGAAAGCAAGTGCTTCAGTAGTTTTCGTTGGAGGCAATAAGAAAGAAGATGAGGTATTGTGCTATGCAATCAATAAGTTACTGGGTAATTTAGACCGAAGTGTATTAGTATCCAAGAGATCAAGATTAAGAGCAGGGAATGACAAAGCATTGAATCAGCTTATAGCTGAAATGAATGCGGGTAAGGTGGATGTACTAATTCTTGATTCAGTAAATCCAGTTTATAATGTTAGGGGCTTCGAAGAGGCTTTGGCAAAGGTGAAATACAAAGTAGCCATTGCGGATAGATTGGACGAAACTTCCAGTAAGTCTAACGTTGTACTGCCAATGCATCATGGCTTTGAGTCATGGTCAGATGCACTTCCAGTTGATGGTGTGTTTAACTTGGGACAACCACTAATTCGTCCACTATTTAATACCATGCAAAGAGAAGAGATTCTTTTGGCGGTGATGGGGAATAGTTCAAAGTATTATGACTATTTAAGAAGTTATTGGTCATCCAATATCCTACCCATGGGGATGGGATGGAATCAGGCTGTGCACGACGGATTTTACATGTCCGAAAAGTCAGAAATTGAAGCTGGGGAAGCTTCTAGTGAATTAGTTACCAATTACGATGAGATTGTAGCATCGAGTGGAAAACAGATTTCTACTGCAAAGGCCGCTGGAATTGAGATTAGTTTTTATCAGAAGGCTTCAATGGGTGTAGGGATACTTTCCAACAACCCTTGGCTTCAAGAAATGCCAGACCCTCTCACTCGGGCTTCATGGGATAATTATCTTACCATGAGTGCTTCTCAAGCGAAAGAGCTTGGATTAGAAAATTCCAATACTTCAAATGGTTCCTTAAATGGATCTAAAGTAGATATAACGGTAAACGGTATCACCCTTACCGAAGTACCTGTATATATTCAGCCTGGACAGACTTATGGAACCGTAGGTTTAGCCCTAGGTTACGGAAGAACTATGGCTGGTAAGGCTGGCAATAATGTAGGGGTAAATGCCTTCGTTCTTCTACAAGATGGAATGCATTCTGCTTCAGATGTAAGGATTGAGAAATCTGCTTCTGATGATCATGAATTTGCATGTGTGCAGTTGCATCATACCATGATGGGTAGAGATATCGTAAGAGAAGTTACCTTAGATACTTTCCTGAATAAGCCTGCAAAGGCAAACGGTGAGGGTTGGAATGAGCGCACCACCTATGAGACGTATGAAGGTGCACTCACTTCGGATGATGCTAATCTTTGGAAAGATTTCGATCATAAGACTGGACATTTCTGGAATTTGTCTATCGACCTTACAAAGTGTATAGGTTGTGGCGCTTGTGTAATAGCCTGCCACGCAGAGAACAATGTTCCAGTAGTGGGTAAAGACGAGGTTCGTAGAAGTAGAGATATGCATTGGTTGAGAATCGATCGCTATTTCTCTTCGGATATGAATGAAGAGGTTGCACAGGAAGGAAATATTGGCGCTATCGACATGTTTAACGCAATGGAAGAGCCTTCAGAATCACCTGAAGTGGTTTTCCAACCTGTAATGTGTCAACACTGTAACCATGCTCCTTGTGAAACGGTTTGTCCAGTTGCTGCTACGACACATTCAGCAGAAGGCTTAAATCATATGGCTTACAATCGCTGTATCGGAACACGTTATTGTGCTAACAACTGTCCGTATAAAGTGCGTCGTTTTAACTGGTTCTTATATCATGATAATCAGGATCAATTCGATGTGAATTATGCTATGAATGACGATTTAGGTAAAATGGTATTAAATCCAGATGTTACCGTTCGATCTCGTGGTGTAATGGAAAAATGCTCAATGTGTATCCAACGAATCCAATATGGTAAGTTGGAAGCTAAAAAAGAGGGCAGACCTGTGGCTGATGGCGAAATTCAAACAGCTTGTGCTCAGGCCTGTGATACAGGAGCTATTCGTTTTGGAGATGCCAATGATTCTCAAAGCGAAATAGCTAAACTCAAAAAAGATGATAGGATGTACCATTTACTTGATGAAGTAGGTACCCAGCCATCTGTGTTTTATCAAACCAAAGTCCGTAACAAAGCCTAACGCAGAAAGGAATAGTCGATGCACTACGAATCACCCATCCGCGAACCACTCATTCTCGGCGACAAGAATTATCACGACGTCACCGTAGAGGTCGCACGTCCGATTGAAACGGCGCCACCTCGTTCTTGGTGGATAGCCTTTAGTATTTCCTTACTACTCTTTTTGTGGGGAGTTGGGAATATATTGTACACTATTGGAACAGGTATCGGTACTTGGGGCCTAAACAAGACGGTAGGTTGGGCTTGGGATATCACCAACTTTGTTTGGTGGGTGGGCATAGGTCATGCTGGTACGTTAATTTCAGCGGTACTGCTTCTCTTTAGACAGAAATGGAGAATGTCTATCAATCGTTCTGCCGAGGCGATGACGATATTCTCAGTAATTCAAGCAGCCCTCTTCCCAGGAATACACATGGGTAGAATCTGGTTGGCATACTTTGTTTTTCCAATACCGAATCAGTTTGGTTCGCTTTGGGTGAATTTCAATTCACCTCTGTTGTGGGATGTGTTTGCGATCTCAACGTATTTTTCTGTTTCCGTTGTTTTTTGGTATGTTGGACTGATTCCAGACTTTGCCATGTTAAGGGATAGAGCTATCAAGCCAGTACAAAAACATGTGTATACCATTTTGAGCTTTGGCTGGGGTGGAAAAGCAAAACATTGGCAAAGATTTGAAGAGGTATCTCTTGTACTTGCTGGTTTGGCTACACCCCTTGTACTGTCAGTGCATACTATTGTATCTATGGACTTTGCCACTTCGGTAATTCCCGGTTGGCATACTACCATTTTCCCTCCTTATTTCGTTGCTGGAGCTATTTTTTCTGGATTTGCAATGGTTCAGACTCTCTTAATCATTATGAGAAAGATGTTCCGAATGGAGCATTACATTACGATACAGCACATCGAAATGATGAACATCGTAATTATGCTAACGGGTTCTATAGTTGGCGTAGCATACATCACTGAATTGTTTATCGCATGGTATTCTGGTGTAGAATATGAACAATATGCTTTCTTGAATAGAGCTACAGGTCCTTATGCATGGGCGTATTGGTCTATGATGACGTGCAATGTGTTCTCGCCTCAATTAATGTGGGTTAAAAAGTGGAGAACCAACATTATGTTTACGTTCATCATTTCGATTGTAGTGAATATCGGAATGTGGTTCGAGCGATTTGTAATTATTGTTACTTCATTACACAGAGATTATTTACCGTCTAGCTGGACTATGTTCTCCCCAACCTTTGTAGACATAGGAATATATTTGGGTACAATAGGATTCTTTTTTGTGCTTTTCTTGCTGTATGCACGTACTTTCCCAGTAATTGCGCAAGCTGAATTGAAAACTATTTTGAAGTCATCAGGAGAAAGTCAAAAGAAACACCATACCGAGGATGGACACCACTGAGAAGACGATAACACACGAAAACTCTGAAGCCTCTCATCATGGAGGTTCGGAAAAAGTCATTGTGAGCGCAATGTTCAACGATGATGATATGTTAATGGGCAGTGTAAAGACCCTAAGGGCGAAAGGATATAAAATACACGAAGTATTTACTCCTTTTCCTGTTCATGGTTTGGATAAGGCGATGGGTCTGAAAGAGACGAGGATAGCAATAACTGCTTTCATGTATGGTTTGCTTGGTTTGAGTACTGCAATAGCCATGACTTACTATATGATGATTGTGGATTGGCCGCAGAACATAGGCGGAAAACCGAGTTTTACTTGGATTCAGAATATGCCAGCTTTCGTGCCAATTATGTTCGAATTGACTGTTTTCTTTGCAGCACATTTAATGGTTTGGACATTCTTTGTTCGAAATGGTTTATACCCTGGAAGAAAGGCAATGAACCCAGATCCAAGAACAACAGACGATATGTTCCTCATGGAGGTTGAATTGAAAGGTGATCGCGATCAATTGATTACCATATTAAAAGATACAGGTGCAGTTGAATTGCATTAAAAGCAAAAGATGAAGAAGACATTTCTCATTTTAGGGTCAGTACTAACTCTAGCCCTAGTTTTTGGAACTTCATGTAGAAGAGATAAAACTCAAACTGCGTTGGAGTATATGCCAAATATGTACAGAGGTCCGGCATTCGAAGCCTATACTAGCAATCCTAACTTTAGCGATGGATTGAGTGCAAGGAAACCCGTTGAAGGTACGATTGCAAAAGGATATATTCCTTATGAGTTCTCAAATTCTCAGGTGGGTTATGACTCCGCAAGGGTTTATCTAAAGTCTTCATGGGAAGGCCGTTCTCTCACAACGGAGGAGATGGAAGTACTTATGCAGGAGTCAAAAGAGTTGTACACTATTTTCTGTAGTCATTGTCACGGTGAAAAGGGCGATGGAAACGGAATTTTGGTTCAACGCGAAAAAATACTAGGGGTACCTTCATACTCAACTGAGAGACTTCCTGACATTACTGAAGGCAGTATTTATCATGTAATAATGCATGGAAAAGGTATTATGGGTTCTCATGCTTCTCAATTGAATTATGATGAACGTTGGAAAATTGTGCAGTATGTCTTGAAATTGAGAAGTGAAATTTCTCCGAAGACAGAGACTGTTGTTGTAGAAGAGCAAACCAATCCTGAAGTCTGATAACATGTTTGTATTCAGCGCAAAAGCAAAAAGATTCAGCCTTATTTTAATGGCTGTTGGAGCGATCTCTTTGATATTGAATTTTTCAACGTCAGGAGGTTCTAGTCATGAGCAAGCGGTTCATGATGAAATACATATTGATCATTCAGAAGGTTCTGATATGGCTCATGGTGGAGTTCACCCCTCTGATAATGATCATCATGAGGCATCCTCTGGTCACGAAGCAGGACATGACAATCATCACCAGCTAGCGAACAAACCTTGGTCTAGGTTATTTGTAAATGTGTTTTTCTTCATGGCCATTTCTCTTGGAGCCTTATTCTTTTTAGCTATTCAATACGCTGCCCAAGTGGGTTGGTCTGTTGTAGTGTTAAGAATAATGGAAGCAATGTCTCAATTCTTAATTATTCCTGTGATTCTGATAATTGTATTGAGTGTTCTTGGCATATTCCATGTGC
>CALCFH010000212.1 GCA_937900215.1 uncultured Cryomorphaceae bacterium | reverse complement strand
ATTCCCATTAAGTTTCGTTTGGTTGATATGCATTCTATTATCGCCAAGGTTTCGCGTACAACCGCCTTTTTTCAATCTCGGCCGTGTGCTTGTTAACGGAAGTTTTAATTCGAATTGTAGAACCCTTCAGTTAAGTAAAATACTGTGTCAATAAAGTAAAGCAGTCCGTTTCGTGTCAAAACATTTTCATCATGTAAATCCTCCAATATGATCCCTAAACTTGGGTTGAAATAATCATTGTTTCGGATATTCTGAAAACCATTTGAAGTTAAGAACTCTTTCAGTTGATCTAAATCTGTATTGCCGGTAATTGAAACATATGCTTGCTGAACAACAGCATAAAATATTTCATTATCGTAGGTAAAGCCAAGCAATTTATAGGCTGTATCCTCAAAGAAAAAATTATGTAAAAGCAAGTTGAGAAAGTAATCTTTCCAACAACTATAATAAATGCTATCGTTTAACTTTAATACATGTTCTGAGTTTTTAAGATATACTTTTTGCTCAGCCCCTTCACTTATATACTGCGTGAGGTCAATGTCGTTGATCCAAAGGTCATTTTCAGTTACATAACTGACTAATTTCTTTGCTTCTTCTTCTTTGAAATACTTTGAGTTTTCAATTTCTGAGCTTGGTTTTGAGCCTTTTGCAAGGTAACTGGCGATTGATTGGATAGTTGTTCCAAACCTAACTTCGCTCTTTCCTGAAATGACATCATAAAGTTCTTGTTTAAGTTGCGTTTGCATTGTGGCAAAGATAAAAATTGCAACAACGACTGTTTTATAGCAGATATCAAAGTTAAAGGCAATTTTCTCTTTGTACACTTCATCTCTACTTCGCGATTCCCATCGCGTGGCTGCGGAGGGTGAATGCGTTTTTGATTTCATACATCCCTCCTTGTCTGAACTGTGTTCTAGTTGATGAATATGAGGGCTTTGATTCTTCTCTACAAAAACCAGCTAGGGTATTTCGCCCTTTCAGGGCTTGGGTTCAGATTGCATCCTCATTGTCTGAACTGTGATTCGTGGGATGAATGGGATGGCTATGATTGGTTTCTTTTTTTCTTTAAAACTTAAAACTCATCTTCCTGACGATGGGCTACACCCATCGCTACTGTATTGCGCCCTTTCAGGGCTTGGATTCTGATATTTATAAACGACTTATGTCTTCTGGTTGGTCTGTACCATCCCACTTGCGCTCAGCCCAATTATCCGCCTACCTTTATAATCACAAAAAACTATCCACCTTATGCCGCAGTGCAGCCTTCCTGATTTTCTCTCTGTATTCCCCATTTTCCAATCAGTTCCGCATGAACAGATTCAATTTTTACTAAATCATTCCAATCATCTCCATATTCCTGCCGATGGCTTCCTCTTTAAAAAAGGAGAGGCTGCCGATAATATGCATATGGTTTTTAAAGGCCATTTGAAAATCTATACCGTTCAAAACAACGAGCAGAATGAAGTGGCTGAACTGGAAGCTTCCAATATAACCGGACTGCTGCCTTTCTCTAGAATGGTGGAGGCAACGGCTTACGGACAAGCTACCGAGGACACCCAAGTGCTCTCTTTCCACCGCAAGCATTTTAGAGAACTCATACGAGAGCATTACGAACTCACCGAAGTGCTAGTGCATGAAATGAATAGCCGCATTCGCAGTTTCACTACTCTTCAGCAGCAGAATGACCGCATGCTTTCTTTGGGTAAGCTCTCCGCAGGACTGGCGCATGAACTCAACAATCCGGCTTCCGCCATCGCTCGCAGCAGCAGCGAGCTCAAGAAACACTTGGGATATACGCCCGAGGCCTTTAAGGAAGTGATGAAAATCAATCTCACTACCGAGAAAGTAGACGAAATCAATTCTATTATCTACGAACGGATTTCGGCTCCTAAAATCAATCTCGGACTGATGGCCCGACAAGAGAAGGAAGACGAAATACTCGATGTGCTCGACTCCTTCGGATTTGGCGAGGCAGATGAATGCATAGAGAACCTCATAGAATTTGGCTTCGAAGAAGCAGACCTCCAACGCATATTCGATCTTGCTAAAGAAGATCACTTCCGCATCATTCTTCGTTGGATCGACAACAACCTAACCACTGAGAAAACCGTAAGCGCCATAGCC
>CALCFH010000211.1 GCA_937900215.1 uncultured Cryomorphaceae bacterium | reverse complement strand
CCCAAATAAGTACCGCCATCACAATCAAAGCCATCGGAGGAAGAAGCATAAGGCCGTTGTTGCTGTACCAGCCTCCATTGTCGAGGTACCATGAATCCGGAATAATCTGGATGCCAAAGAGCTGACCAGCGCCCAAAAGCTCCCTAAAGAATGCCACAATAACCAAGACCCCGGTAAAGGCTACCCCGTTACCAATACCGTCAAGAAAGGCCTTCCAAGGAGTGTTGGCAAGCGCAAAGGCTTCGATTCTACCCATCAGGATGCAGTTGGTAATGATTAGACCAACAAAAACAGAGAGCTGCTTGCTCACGTCGTAGACATAGGCTTTTAAGACCTGGTCAACCAGGATTACCAGGGCAGCCACGATAACGAGCTGCACGATAATGCGAATCCGGTTGGGAATTAGGTTGCGGAGCAACGAGGTAATGAGGTTTGAAAAGGCGATAACCACTAAGACACTGACGCCCATAACAAGGGCAGGCTCCAACTTCACGGTAATTGCCAGAGAAGAACAGATACCCAGAACCTGCACCGTCACAGGATTGGATTCATTCAAGGGATCCTTAAGAATTTTAATATTCTTCTTGGAGAATAGAGCCTCTTTAGGCTCAGTCTTGGTTGCTTGGCTCATAAAACAGAAATCAAAGTATCAGAAAGTGCAGCACCCTCAGGGGCTGATAGGACCGAACTGCGAGAGAGCAGAAAGCTCATGTATGGCTGAAGGCAGTCGTTGAGCATGCTCTCTACGCCAACCGAGGTAATGGTTCCGCCCGAAATTCCATCAACCTGATGGTCGCCAGCAGCGTCTCCCTTGCGCACCGAGATGGATTGGTAGGCGCCGTTCACAGCGAGCTTTTTGCCCGGAAACTGATCGGTAAACACCGGAGTAGAAATTTCTGCTCCGAGCCCCGGAGTTTCGCTCTTGTGGCCGAATGTTGCCCCAGCTATGGTGTAGCCGTCGGAGAGGATGGACACATAACCCCAGATTGGGCCCCATAGTCCTTTGCCACGAACAGGTATAATGTAGAAAATTTTGCCGTCTCGCTCTGCTATAAACATTGGAACTTCACGCTCATCCAATGGCTTGGCAAGCACGTCGGCCATTTTAATGTCAAAGGCAGGAGTCTCTGGATTCGCCTCTATTTGGCCACCCTTGAGCACCAATTGCTCGGTGATGTAGGTGTCAAATGCCGCATCGGCGTCGTCTCTCGAAATCTCCATTCCAAGAGATTGCAGGATCTCTTGCTTTTTTTCTTTTTGAATATTTGCTTCTTGGGCGGGCTTGAGTGAAAGTGCGGCTACCGAGAGCAGTACCGCTACAAAAACGACCATCACCCCCGAGAAAAGGTAGGTGTAGGAATTACTGTTTACATTCATGCTTGCTGGAGTTTTAAGCGCTTGAGGCGTTTTGAAATATTAGCTTGAACTACATAATGGTCAACCAATGGAGCGAATACGTTCATAAGAAGTATCGCAAGCATTATGCCCTCGGGATAGGCCGGGTTGAACACCCGAAATACTATTGCCAT
>CALCFH010000210.1 GCA_937900215.1 uncultured Cryomorphaceae bacterium | reverse complement strand
CGATTTGATATTTATAGAGATGAGAAGTCATTGAGAATGATTTATCATTCAGATAGAAAAATGGGAGATTTTGCGCATGGTTTATTGCTAGGTGCGATAGAGCATTTCAATGAGCCTGAAATAGAAATTGTACAAGAGTCTTTGTCTGAGTCTGGCGATAAGATCTCCTTTACTCTAACTAAGAATGCCTGAGTCTCCAGTTGAGTATAACAATAGAGAGCAAAGCCTGCTGCGCATTCTGGAAAGAGAGCGAAAGGCAAGAAAAATGGCTGAACGCATTATAGAACAGCGCTCGCTTGAATTATACCTAAAGAATAAGGAGCTAAATGAACTGAATGCCCTTCTTGAACAAAAAGTGAGGGATAGAACAGCGGCTTTGAATAAACAACAAGATGAGCTCAAGCTCGCATTGTTAAAGGCAGAGCAAGCCAAAAAGGAAAAGTCGGATTTCTTATCTATTATGAGTCACGAAATTCGTACTCCGCTCAATGCTATTATTGGCTTTTCACATGTATTGCTAAATGAGAATCCTCGAAAAGATCAAATTCAACCCTTAGAACTGCTCGATTACTCCTCACAGAACCTGATGAATCTTGTGAATGATATTCTCGATTTTTCTAAAATGGAGGCAGGAAGGGTTGAACTAAATGAAAATTGGTTTGCACCGGCTGAACTGATTCGTAGGTTGGCTGCTTCAATGCAACCTACTGCAGAGGATAAAGGATTGTTGTTAGAGGTTGATATTGATGAAGCCTGCCCAGAACTGGTAAAAGGCGATTATGCAAGGCTGAATCAGGTACTGATAAATCTGGTTAGCAATTCATTGAAGTTTACCGCTTCCGGAAAGATTCTAATCAAACTAAGCTGTCAATGGCATCTATCTTTAGAAAGTTGTCAATTGAGATTTGCCGTAATTGACTCGGGAATTGGGGTAAGTAAAGAGAGGCAGGAGCATATCTTCGATGTATTCTCACAAGAGCAATCAGATACGAGTGTAAAGTATGGCGGTACAGGTTTGGGATTGGCTATTTGCAGGGGATTTGTTCGTCTAATGGGTGGCGAATTGTGTCTTTCAAGTGAGAAAGGTGTGGGTTCAGAATTTTATTTTTCTATTCATCTGCCCATACAAGTAAGTAGCAATTTGAAATCACATAAAGCAGATTCTATAATTTCTTTAAATACAATGGACTTACAAAGCGCAAGAATACTTCTGGTAGAAGATAATCCTATTAATCAAAAGGTTACAGAACGATTTCTATCAAAATGGAATGCTCTAATTTTTATAGTTTCCAATGGCCTAGAAGCTCTTAGGTGGTTGGAAACGAATGAGGTTAATTTGGTTTTAATGGATATTCAAATGCCAATAATGGATGGATATGAGTGCACTCGTCAAATACGTTTATTAGGTGATGAGCGAAAGGCATCTATTCCAATTATTGCCATGACGGCAGATAATAGCGAAGAAACTCTAATAGAGGTTAAGAATTCTGGCATGAATGATTTTATTTCTAAGCCGTTCAATCCCAATGATTTTGCAGAAGAATTAGTGAGAAACCTAGAGATTCATAAGCATGAAAATTAGCGACATTGTTCAGTTTTTAGATTCTTGGGCCAGTCCTTCTTTGGCAGAATCGTATGACAATGTGGGCCTTTTAGTTGGCAATCAGGAAAGAGAACTTAGCGCTGTATTAATAAGTTTAGACGTTACTGAAGCGGTAGTTGCTGAGGCTGTGACAAGAGGTTGTAACCTCATAGTAGCACATCATCCGCTTATATTCAAAGGGTTAAAAAGAATAACTCCGTCTACATGGGTAGAGCGAACGGTTATTGCTGCCATTGAAAATAAAGTGGCTATTTATGCCATTCATACCAATTTAGACAATCTTTTAAGGGGCGTAAATTCAGAAATTGCACTTAGATTAGACCTTCGAAATACAAGGATTTTAAGGCCTTTACAACAGAATCTAGAGAAATGGATCACCTATGTTCCCACTAGTCATTTAGAGCAAGTTAAAGAATCTCTTTTTAAAGCAGGGGCTGGCAATATGGGTAACTATTCAGAATGCAGTTTTGAATCAGAAGGTAGGGGCTCCTACAAGCCACTATTGGGCTCAGATCCCTTTAAAGGTCAGTTAGATACTCGAAGTGTGGAGAAAGAGGTTCGACTTGAGGTGCTTGCGCGTAAGCAGAACTCAAAAGCAATATTAAAGGCCCTTTTTGAAAGTCATCCGTATGAAGAGGTGGCCTACGATCAAGTTGAATTGAAGAATTTAGATCTTGGTACGGGGGCAGGAATGATAGGAGAGCTGGAAGAAGAGGTGTCGATGGAAGATTTTTTTATTCAACTTAAATCCATTTTCGGATTGTCGATTCTTCGTCATTCCAAGCTGACAGGAGAAAAAGTAAAGAGAATTGCCCTATGTGGTGGTTCAGGTAGTTTTTTAATAGGAGATGCAAAAGCTTCTGGTGCTCAGGTTTTTATAACATCAGACATAAAGTATCATGATTTTTTTGAAGCAGATGATCGCTTGGTTTTATGTGATATCGGACATTATGAAAGTGAACAGTTTACTTCAGAATTAATTGCTGTGGAACTAAAGCGAAATTTTGGTAATTTTGCGGTCCTCCTAACGGAAGTATCAACAAATCCTATTTTCTATACTCCATGGCCAAAGAATTAACGGTAGAAGACAAGCTAAGGACTCTTTACGACTTGCAACT
>CALCFH010000209.1 GCA_937900215.1 uncultured Cryomorphaceae bacterium | reverse complement strand
CCATTGGCTCCTAGAGGAGCATCGATGCTCCAATGCAATGAATCCCCATCCATATCAAACGGAAGCGGATTGTACTGCCAAGGCGTGTTTACCGGAAGAAAAACAGCAGCAGGCACTAAAAAAAATGGGGTTGAATTGGGTGCAGATGGAAAGACCTCGAAGTTGGTAATCAAAGTCATTGACTCACTAAAGGGATTGCTCAAGTTTTGGATGGCTCCGTTACGACAACAAAGCGTATGACTCAAAGTATAACTTCCCGGTGTGCTTATAACAAAAGTGTCAACGTACAAATGTACTTCCACTCCATACGGATACTGAGGTAAAATGGTTCCGGAAATTGAACTCACCGTGGGCGCTACCAATGTTTGTACAACCGCACCATTCAACTCTAACATCAGGCTTGCAATAAAAGGTGCATTGATTCCTGTGGTATCTCGGTACAATAGCATTGCAGCTACATAGGTATTGTTCGCAATTTGTTGAACAGTAATTTCTCCTCCCATTAGGTGGGTTGCCTTCGATTGTTGAATGCTAAACAATGCAATAAGACAGACAAGTAGTGTTTTCTTCATGGCTAGGTTTTAGGTTGTGGATGAATTTCTCTTCCTTTCATCTTTTAACGAAAAACGAATATACAGGCTTTAAAAAACGAAAGAGGCTCCATTTAGTTTGCTGCTTCTTTAGCCTGAATAAAGCAATCTTTCAATGAGTTAAGTAAAAAAATCCATTTTGTTTAACTCTTGTTTCATCCACAAATTCATAAAATGAGCAACTCTGTTTCATTTTATAACTTCTTTACACCTCTTCCTTAAACAGCTATCCTAAGTCTTAATTTTAAGCCTCGTCATTACGTCTTAACAATGTCTAAGTCTTTCATTTTTTAAATAGCGCCGCTGTATGATTGTTTATCTTCTGTTCACCATAATAGTTTTGGCCATCCTTCAAATTATTCTTCTGCTAGCGAAAAGAAGGTCATCACAGTCGGATTTATACAGCGCGGATTTGGTAAAGAGCATGCTAAATCTTCAGTTGAGTCTCGAAGCTCTCGATAAGAATGCAAAAGATGAATTTCAAAGAAGTCGGATGGAAGCGCAATCCAATTCGCAATCCAACCGCAATGAGCTGGCTAACAAACTCGATTCTTTCTCAATTCAATTTGAAAAGAATGTTAAAGAATTGGCAGATTTGCTCAAAATCAAGCTCGATGAATCCAGTCATAAACAACAACTTTTTAATAAAGAAGCTAGCGATAGTAATGCGCAAAACCGACTTGAGCTTAGTCAAAGTCTGAAGTCTTTTGAGCACAGCTTCACCCAAAATATTAAGGACTTGAATGAGTTGATACGTCAAAAGTTCAACGACTTTGCTTTGCAACAACAAGAAGGCACCAAACTCGGTATAGAGAGCGTAAAAGAGGTGAGAAATGCCATCGAACTTCAACTTAAAAGCATACGAGAAGACAATGGAAAACAGCTCGATGAAATGCGAAAGACGGTAGACGAGAAACTGCAAAAAACACTAAATGAGCGTTTGAGTCAATCTTTTGAAACAGTGGGCAAGCAGCTTCAAGCAGTACAAGAAGGACTGGGTGAAATGAAGAATCTTGCCTCTGATGTGGGCGGACTAAAAAGGGTTTTGAGCAATGTGAAGATGCGCGGTGGAATTGGTGAAATTCAATTGTCTATGCTCCTAGAACAGATTCTTGCTCCAGATCAGTACGAAGCCAATGTTAAAACCAAGGCGGCTAGCTCAGATGTGGTAGAATTTGCCATTAAGTTGCCAGGCAGAGACGACAATGGCAAGAGCGTTTGGCTACCGGTAGACGCTAAGTTTCCAAAAGACATATATGAACACTTGCAATTGGCCTATGATGAAGGCGACCCAGTTAAAATTACACTTGCGCAAAAGGTCTTAGAAAATACCATTAAGAAGATGGCTAAAGACATAAGCGAGAAGTATCTCGATCCACCCAATACCACTGATTTTGGAATTATGTTCTTGCCTTTCGAGGGCATTTATGCCGAGGTTGTGCGCAAAGCGGCTTTACTGGAAGAACTGCAGCGCAATTATAAAATTATAGTTACCGGTCCAACCACTCTTGCAGCTATTCTCAATAGTCTGCAAATGGGTTTCAAAACCTTAGCCATCCAAAAGAGAAGCAGCGAAGTTTGGCAAGTACTCGGTGCCGTTAAGAAGGAGTTCGACAATTTTGGAGGTATGATGGAAAAGGCTCAAAAGAATATCCAAACCGGACTCAATCACCTTGACGATGTTATGGGTAAGCGCACTCGCGCCATACAACGATCTTTAAAGGGCGTGCAAAGCTTGAGCGAAGGAGAGTCACATAAAATTTTGGGCGACTTCACCCAAACGGCAGAAGATTTAACAGAGGAAGAAGATCTATAATTTGGCTACTAGACAAACTTCAACCAAGCGCTCTTAACACAATTTGTATCTGAGTAAACAGTATGGAGCACGCTAAGTCTTTTGTTTTTTTAGTTGGATGCATTTTGCCTTTCTGCGGATTGGCGCAATCAACCAAACTCCCTTGGATGCGTAAGCTAGATAGTCTGATACATACACCTGCAAATTCGATGGAGCTTGCGATGATTGAAACGACGGATGTTGAATTTTGGGCCTTGCCTAAATCCATCCAGAACCAATTACAGACAAAAGGATTTAGCTATTTTTTAGAAAGCTCGTTCAACCAAGAAATAGAGTTATTGCAACTGAGCATATCTTCTCACCCACTTACAATGTTGGATCGGACTGGCTCCGTATTTCAACTCTACTATCAAAACGATAAGCCGCTGAAAGTGGAAGAAACCTATATCAATCGATCGAGAATGGGAAGTTGTGGTACCATTGAAATTCGACATGAATTGTACTTTCAGACCGATACCGTTCTACACGTGGGTTCTTCTGAATCGCCCTTTAGCTGCTATGGCGATTCTCCAAATACAAGATTGATGGAAGAATTAATTCGCCATTTCCAGTCGAAGCGCAAGCGGTTGGCTTTCGAAAACTTCCTCTCTAAAATGGAGAAATTCAAAGCTGAACTTTCTCCCGAAAGTGCATTATTCACAGATATTTCTCTCGATTCCATTGATATACATTCCTATGATTTAGTATGGATTGAAGATCAATACAATCAAGCCCTCCGAGCTCAGGGCAAACAGCCTATTTTTTTGTTTGGAAGTATTCATGTTCGGCAGAAAATTGGCGATGAATACATTGTGATACAGATCGATCAAGACTATCCCCCAATGAGTATTACCCCTATTTCAATCTTTTATTATCAGAGAAGAAGATAGTCTCAAGTAAGGGCTTAATCCCTCTTTTTCTTCAATCCGATAAAAGGACGAATGAAGGGAATGCCTTTTAATAAGTGTACCAAAAGGGCAGTCAAACCAAAGGTGGAGGCCAGCAAAAATGCAAATTTTACTAGCGGATCTATCTTCCATGCTTGCATACAAAAGGCAAGTAAGATTAAAATGGTTTGATGGAACAGATAGTATGGATAGACTACTTCGTTGCGGTATTTCAAAAAGGCTGAATCTCTATTCAAATAGTGTGCAGCCCAAGCAAGAAGGCAAAAAATCCAGGCCCAAAGATTTAAAACATGTAGAACCGCATCGCCCCAAAAGGGAAGGAAATCTTTTGATCTATCGATTGAGAGGAGGGAAAATAAAAGCAAAGCAAGCGGAAGACTGGCCTTCCTCATTTTCGCAATGGCCGACCAGAAGGAAGAATCCATCCAACAAAAGACAAAACCCGCAACATACATAGTACCGTAAAAGCCCATAGAGTACCAATCGTCTTTAAAGGCATAATTAACAGGGAAATACGGCTTTAGAATCCACTCAAAGACTAAGACTGGCAAAGCAGCCAGATAAAGAGCATACGGATTTCGTTCTACCCAAAACTTCCAACTTAACAACCAAGTCCTCGGGTTCTTTTTCCAACTTAAGAAAAAGGGAGCTGAAATGAGCGACATGATCAAGAGATAGGGCAAAAACCAAAGGTGATTAAAAGCAAAAAAGCCTTCAGGGTAGAGGTGTTGAAAGCTGAGCACATAATCTTTCCAAAAACTGGCTTCTGCAATACCCTTATCAATGTGTTCAATGTATATCTGCGGGCGGGTAATGAGCAGAATTCCAACCAAGAGAGGAAGTCCTAGCCGGTAAAGCCTTTCTTTGGCAAATTCCTTTACATTTTTACTTCTAAGTGCATAGAAAGTACCCATGCCTGAAACCAAGAATAGAAGTGGGATTCTCCACTGGCTGAGGAAGAACATTGGATATTTAAGCCATTCTATAGACTCATTATTTTTAATGTGCCAGTCCCAAGGAACAAAGAACATACCTACATGGTAGAAAATAAGTAAGTCAAATGCGAGAACCCGAATCCAGTCTATCTCGTATCTTCTGGTTTTTTCCATTTAAAGGGCTTGAAAAAGAATGCCCGAACTTCAGATTGGGTTTTGAAGTTCGGGCAATCCAATAGAATCTTAGTTTTAGAAACGATGAAAAGCAAATCCAACGTTTATGGCAACGAAAGACCTTCCGTCTAAAGTATTGTTGGAAAAAGCACCATAGTATTTCGCAGAAATCCTGAAGTCAGTATCCATTCCAATTTCGTAGTTGGCAATAATCTCAGGGCGCATTAAAAATTGCCAGCTCGATTCGGATATTCTATACTGTCCCATATCCAC
>CALCFH010000208.1 GCA_937900215.1 uncultured Cryomorphaceae bacterium | reverse complement strand
CGGACGATACATAGGATTTGTTAGTAAAAGCAAGCTTTTTAATGTCTACAGAAGAAAGCTAATAGAGTTCTCAGGAGACCGCTAGTTGCTTATCTTAGGCAGATGCTTTCGCCCACACTAACTAGCCTCTATTCTGCCTCCGCTGGCGCTGGTAAAACCTTTGCCCTTGTTAAAAATTTTCTCTCTCTTGCTCTAAGCAATTCCGATCCGTCGCACATTCGGAAGCTTCTGGCTATCACTTTTACAAAGAAGGCCACGGCAGAAATGAAATCGCGCATTTTGCGCGTTTTGCGAGATTGTGCCGAAGGGTCTGAAACTTCGGGTATGGGCGAAATGATTCGTCGCGAACTCGAAATAGACGAAACAGAATTTATCGCTCGTTGCGGAGCCTTGCTTCATTATATCCTACACCACTATGGCTATCTAGGCATTAGCACAATAGATGCGTTCAGCCATAAAATTATTAGAACCTTCGCCTTAGACCTAGACCTAAATCCGGGTTTTGAGGTTGAACTCGATGCGGACATCTTACTCTCTGATGCCGCTGATTATCTTTTGAGCGACTACAATAGAGACCCTCAGCTTTCTGCGCTTTTGCTAGAATTCGCATTGCATTTAATTGAAGTGCACCAAGAGTCTTGGAATTTGCGCTCACTCTTAAAGTCAAAAGCCTACAGGCTCTTTCAAGAAAGCAAAGAAGAAGAGAGTGTACTGTATAAACAATGGAGTTTTAGCCATTTCCAAAATGCGCGCAAGAAACTAGCCCCTAAGAACGAAGCTCTAATCCAACGAGCCAAAGATCTTGGTCAAGACGGATTGCAACTCTTAGAGATGACAAAACTTCACGAAAGTTGTTATCCACGCCAACAACTTCCCAATGCGGTTAAGAAACTCGCGAATGGGGATCTTGAAGGCTCAATTGAGGCATGGCCTAAGCTTTCGAAAAATTTCGAATCAGGCCAGTTGATCAAAAAAGACTGTTCAGCTCAAGAAAAAATCATGGCTAATCGCGCTTTCGATGATTGGAATAACTACTATACAGAGGTTATCCTATTTCTTGAAGAGGAGGCCAGTTTCTACTTATTGCGCGAAGTCATCCTGAAAGACAGCTTTAGCTTTTCGCTTCTTCAAAAGATGCAGTCTATATTGAATAAATTGTATGTGGAACGGAATATCATTCCTATTTCTGATATCAATCAATTGATATACAAAGAGCTAAAGAACAATCCTTCCGCCTATATCTACGAGAGACTCGGCGAAAGATACCTGCATTATTTCATCGATGAGTTTCAAGATACCTCTCGAATGCAATGGGAAAACTTAGAGCCTCTGCGCGAAAATGCCATGGCAGTGGGCGGCACAGTAATGCTCGTTGGTGATGCCAAACAGGCCATTTACCGATTTAGAAATGGCGATGTGGATATCTTCCTTGATATTATGCAAAAAGGAATGAAGCTTGAACATCCGTATTCTTTCCATTCGCTGCAGGAGAATTACCGAAGTAGACCGCAGATCGTTGAGTTTAATTCCGATTTTTTTCGAATCTCTGCCAAACAATTAAAAATTGAACGCTTCGAGGACTTGTACACCCAAGCTGCCCAAAAACCGGCTTCTAAACAATTGGGAGGCATGGTTGAAATTCACAATTATGAGAAGCTTTCGCTAGATGGTTTTAGTATTCCGTTTTCCTCATGGAATTCAGATAAATTGGCAGAAATAGTTCAGTCTCTCATCGATGAGAATATAGAGCCTAGAAGCATCGCCATTATTGCCCGCAATAATAAAGAGATTGAAATCTATCAGAGCTTACTTGCCGAAATGGGCATTGCCTCCATTACAGAGGTTGGACAATCACTGGGTGCCAACGAGGAGGTGCAATTTGCAATGGCCTGCCTTATGCTGCATTCAAATTCGGAGGATAGAGAGGCTCAACAGCACATTCACAGGTATTTGTGTCTTTCCAACTTACTCCCCAATCCGAGCCAAACTGGAAAAGAAATGTGTAAGTCTAAGGGATTTAAAGCGCTGAATGCTTTATTTCCTGAGCTCAAACATCCTTTTAAAGGCATCGGCCTTTATGACCTTATTGAATATTACTTGCGTGCTTTTCAAAGACTTGGTAAGTCTGAACGCTTTGTGCAAACTCTTCTCTCTGAATGCCTTAAACAAGTGCGTAAAAATGGAGAAGATCTAGCCGCTTTTCTTCATTGGTGGGAAGAAAGAGGAAAAGACGTGAAGGCTATGAGCGGACAAAAAGACAATGCCATTGAAATTCTAACCATTCACAAAGCAAAGGGATTGGAATTCCCCATTGTCATTATTCCCAAAATTGATTGGGGCATTGGATCGCTTAAAGGGGATGTCATTTGGCATAAACCAGAAGGAGATAGCATAGAGCCTTTTGAAGCCTATCCCTTTCCGATAGAAGCTTGTGCAAAGACTACTTATCCACCTCTCCAGAAAGAATATGAAAGAAGATTGAATATCAATCACTTCGATGAATTAAACATTCTCTATGTTGGTATGACTAGGGCGGTAGACCGTGCCTATTTTCTTGTAGGCTCACAAACGCCGTCAAAAATTTCTTCTTTTTTTACTGCCTTTCTACAAAACAATGAAGATCATAGAATTGACTCCTCAGTATATCGATGGGGTACAAATTCGAGCTCCTTTCCAACCAAAGAAAAAGCACAAGCAACACTGAATACTGAAGTAGATCATTTGAGCCAAGATTGGACGGATAGAATTGATATTGCAGTGCGTATAACCGAAGACGACCGCACTGATCTAGGAAATGCTTTTCATGAAATAGCTTCGAGTTGTTTCTCTAGGGAAGACGTGGAAAAATCAATGAGAACCGAGAAAAACATTGAGCTCAAGACCTTACTCACAAAATTCTACAACGCCATTCTAACCGATGAATTCAGTCCGTTCTTTGATCCTTCCGCCCTTTTAAACGAAAGAGCCATTTGCGATGAGACAGGTAAAATAATTCGACCTGATAGGGTTGGCTTTTTAGAAGGGGGAAGAGTGCGCATTCTCGATTATAAAACGGGCGCTCCCTCCGAAAAACATCAAGAGCAACTGAATCATTACATTCAAACCTATAGTTTGGCCGGCTATACTGTAGAAAAGGCTGCCCTTCTTTATCTTTAAACCCTCACACGAATATTATGTACGGAAAAATCAAAGAGCATCTAGCAGAAATACTGCAATCTATTGAATCTGAAGGACTTTATAAAAAAGAGCGCATTATTGCTGGTCCACAAGGAGCAGATATAAAACTAACCGATGGCAAAGAGGTGGTTAATTTTTGCGCGAATAATTATTTAGGATTAAGCAGTCACCCACGCGTTGTCGAAGCGGCTAAGAATGCGCTCGACACCCACGGATTTGGCATGAGTAGCGTTCGCTTTATTTGCGGAACTCAAGACATCCATAAAGAGTTAGAACACAATATTGCGAAGTTTCTCGGAACCGAAGACACCATCCTTTATGCCGCTGCTTTTGATGCCAATGGAGGCGTTTTTGAGCCTTTACTGACTGAAGAAGATGCCATAATCTCCGATAGCTTAAACCATGCTTCTATTATTGATGGTGTGCGTTTGTGTAAGGCTGCGCGCTATCGCTATGCCAACAACAATATGGAAGAGCTTGAGAAGTGCCTTCAAGATGCTCAAGCACAGCGCTTCAAAATTATTGTTACCGATGGAGTGTTCTCCATGGATGGCTACATTGCCCAGCTCGATAAAGTCTGTGATTTAGCCGATAAATACGGCGCACTTGTAATGATAGACGAATGCCATAGCACTGGTTTTATAGGCAAAACCGGAAGAGGCACTCATGAATACAATAATGTTATGGGCCGTGTTGATATTATCACGGGCACCTTGGGCAAGGCCTTAGGTGGAGCAATGGGTGGATTTACTTCGGGCAAGAAAGAAATAATTGAATTGCTTAGACAACGCTCTCGTCCTTATTTATTCTCAAACTCTCTTGCTCCTGCCATTGTAGGTGCATCCAATGCTGTTTTCGAAATTCTTTCAGAAGATACTAGCCTGAGAGATAAGGTAATGGAAAATGCGCTCTACTTCCGCTCCGCAATGACTGCCGCGGGATTTGATATAAAACCGGGCATTCACCCGATCACTCCTGTTATGCTCTATGATGCTAAATTGGCACAAACTTTTGCCGATAAACTGCTCGATGAAGGCATTTACGTAATCGGATTCTTCTTTCCCGTTGTGCCAAAAGGACAGGCCCGAATTCGGGTTCAATTGAGCGCTGCACACGAAAGACACCATCTCGATAAAGCCATTGCTGCCTTTACCAAAGTGGGCAAGGAGCTAGGCGTAATTAGCTAAATTTTTCTTAGTTTTAATGCAAATAACCAGCCGATGGGAGCGCTTCAATACCTACTTTCCTTCATTCTAATCCTTTCGGCTGGATTTAGTTTTACGCAACATGGCTTGTTGAGCTATACCACTCTGTTTATTGCTTTTGGCGCCATACCCTTACTCGAACTCTTCATTAAACCCGATGCGAGCAACGCATCCGATGATGTGAAAAACCAACGCCTGCAGAATAAAGCCTATGACCTTCTCCTCTATGCCATTGTGCCATTGCAATTCTGCATGCTATTCTGGTTTCTTTGGAACTTTACGCATCAACCCAATGCTTCCTATACTACTTTGGTTGGATGGCTTCTGGCTATGG
>CALCFH010000207.1 GCA_937900215.1 uncultured Cryomorphaceae bacterium | reverse complement strand
CTTGGCGGCTTGTACACTTTCTTCTGGGTACATATGAATGGCATGCCAAAGCGGATTGTACTGTCCGCATTCTAAAAAGGCCCAATCGAACGGACCGAAGCGTTCTCCAATTTCTTTGAAGTGCGGACCATAGCCTCCGTCTCCACTCCAATAGATGGAATGTCTTTGAGAGGTAAAAGTCCATCCCCCCCAAAGCGACTTGGCTCTATCGGAAACGCCTCTTCCAGAGAAATGTCTGGCAGGAACGAAATGCGCTTGAACTTTGGGTAACTGAACTAAATCCCACCAATCGTATTCCGAAATAAGTGAATCTTCTATTCCCCAGCGAAGAAGGTGGCGCTTTACTCCAAGCGGAACGCAGTACTTCCCTACCCTTCCTTTGAGCTTCATAAAGCTATCGTAATCGAGGTGATCGTAGTGGTCGTGGGTTATAAAAACAGCATCAATCTTTTGGGGAAGCTGATCTAGAATAGAAAGTGTACTATCGGTATATCGATTGGTACGGAAAGGCCCTACGGGGGAAGCATCGGAACCGAACATGGGGTCTATGAGCAGGTTTAAGCCTTCCATCTGCATGAATCCTACCGAATGGCCAAACCAAATAAACTTAAAACGATGGGTATCGGTCTCCCAAACATTCGAAGGAAAAGCAGCCATAGGCAACTTCTGCTTCGGCGCCCGTTCCGCCCGTCCTTTGAAAGTGGCAACCAGAAGAGAGGGAAGCTGTTTCACCCCAATATCCATAGTGGTCTCAATGGCATTTTCAAATTGCTCGCCACTCCATTGAGAAGAGGCAGAGAACCGCTCTTTCTCTGCATTCGAAAGACTTCCACCAAATTGTGGATTGTATTGAAGGTAGAGGAAAACACCCAAAATGAATACGCACAAAGCGATTCCAAGGTAAAGCAAGCTCATTTTAAAAATCTTCATTTGAGGTGGTTAGGTAAAAATAGGCAGGGCATTCATTCAGGTACAGGACTTTCTTTGTCGGAAGGCGAAAGCGGCATGAAGAAAAGCGAATCTTTCATAAATGTGGCCTCCATTCGATTTCCTTCTTCGTTTAGAAACTCTATTCTCATTTGATCTGGCATAGAAGACATGAGTGCAACATAATCGCAGTAGGTTGCATTTTTATTGAAGACCAGATTGTTCAAAGACAAGACCTTTAGATTTGGACGTAATCCGGCCTCTTCGGCCTTGGAGTATTTGTGTACTGTTTGAATGTAAAATGAAGTATCGTTTAACACCCCAAGGGTAAAACCTAGACTGCGGTGATCGGCCGGCTTTTGCACTTTCTTTTTCAGGTATAAAGTCCGATGGGTCCAGTCGAGAACAATAGAATAATTTGCAAGTGCTTTTAATCCAAGAAGACTGGAGCTTCCAGAGGAGAGTTTTACATCGGTAAGCCATTCACTTCCAACCAAAACAGAATCGAGTAAGGCTATGCGTTCGGTTTGAAGCACACGATTGCCTGAAAGGCCCGCTCGAGACCATCCTTCTTCTACAGCCATAGTAGAAATAGCGCCACCCTTTTGCAATAGATCAAAAGAATGTTCAGGCACACTCAGCGAGCCATTGGAACCAAAATCTAGGGTAATATTCCGCAGAGTCAAGGTGTCTATGCCTATGTCTAATTTGATATTGTATTGCCGGTCTGTTCGAAAGGGAATTTTAGTGTAGCCCGTGAGAAGAGAGGAATCAAGAGAATTGCTCAGGCGAATTTTCTCAAGGTCAATATCTATTTCCCAATTCGCTAAGCGCATAAGATTAGAGCCAATAATTCCATCTATCTCCAAACAGTTTAGGATGGGATTTGCTTTAAAGTCGGCCACAAAAGCCGTCTGGTTTTGAAAGGCAACATTGCCCAATTTTAATTCAGGAAGCTGTATGTAGTCTACTTTAAAAGTCTGATTGTCTGTGTCTACAATTTTACTGGATGAGATAGACTTAAAGCGAAATTCGTTCTGCATTTCTTGAGAAATACTCAAAGGCGCACCCGAATCGAATAAGAAAAGATATTCCTTTCCCTCAACAGTAACCGGAACGAAAAGCAATCCGACTTTATTCTTTGCCTGAATATTCTCATTGAACGGCAAGTCTTGCACTGTTCCTAGCTGTAGAGCCTTTGTCCAATGCATACTGCATGAATTCAAGAGCAGTACAATCAGAAGGAAGAAAGACGTAGGAGCGAGAGAAAATTTTAAATTGGAGATAAACCTTCTTACCATTGCCAATCTTTTAAATTCAAATAAGGCACATCTTGCTCCAGCAGCGCTCTTAAAACTTCTTGAGATTCTGTTTCAAATCTCTTCGGAACAATGAGTGAATTGCCTGTAGACACTTTTATGAAGAGGTGTTCTTTTGTTTCAGCAATGGATTTCAATTCTTCCATCTTTAGAAGAGCAGAGCCCGTTTTATCTTCGAGTGCAATAGCATCCGATTTAAACTCAATGGAAGATAATAATCCGAAGCGAGCCGTATAATTATCGTCTATAAACTGTGTATAATGCTTCTTATACCGCCACTTAAAATAACGCGGGTACGCAGCCAAAAAGAGGATTCCCGTAAGGAGATAAGCTACTGCGAATCCATTATTACCTGAAATAAATCCGAGAAAACTAAGAAGAAAAAAGAGCCCCACTATATAGGTTCTACCGTTGCGCAACTTTTTCTGAATACGAGGTGAATGATCTGCTTCAAAAAGTTGAAAGGCTAAGAAGTCCTCTCTTTCTAGGGTAATTTCAAATTTCATAAATGCACGAGAAAGGAAGCGAAGGTAAATCAAGAATAGAGAGAATAGAAGGGCCCTTCCTTCCTACTAAGAACCTTTGGTTTGAAAGAGCGAAAAGAAAATCTATTTT
>CALCFH010000206.1 GCA_937900215.1 uncultured Cryomorphaceae bacterium | reverse complement strand
TAGCCCTAGCCAGAGTCGGTCTTCGACAAAAAAGAACATTCCCATACACGAGATCGATCCAAGACTAAGAAAAAGCTTCATGAAGATTTTTTTCTTTTTTAGATTGTCAGATAATCCACCCAAAATAGGAAGCAAAACAGCCACTGTTAAAAAAGAAAAAGAGAGTACAAAACTGTAGAGTGCAGAGCTACTAATCATCCTCCAACCATCTGGAAACCAATTGGGCATAGCCACATTTTCAGGGGCAATCCATTCATAATAAAGCGGGAAAACCGCAGTAGCTATAACCAGAGAATACACCGAATTTGCCCAGTCGTAATACGCCCAAGCTTTTTGTTGCTTATTCATAGGCGCAATTTAGCTTTTCACACCATTGGAAAGGGTGTAATTTGCAGAATCTACCATACGCCGTAAGATGAGATCAATATTTTCAGTGCTTTCTTTTTACATACTCCTTTTTACCTATACCAGTTCCAAGGCTCAGAACATTTGGCAAGGCTCAGATACACTATCTACCTACTCTTCAGAATGGAATTGGTTTTTCAGCCAATCGCATAAATGGGTCAGCAGAGACAGTAGCAAGGCTTTTCAGCTCGCTAGGGCCTATGCAGATAGTGTGAGCAAAAGACCCGAGGTCTTTAAAGCACATTCAAGTAGTTTGTTCGGACCGCTCTATTTAAAACTGAACGAAAACCAAGCATCGGTGCTGCCTTTTAGAGTTGCTGCTAGACAATATGCTTTGGCAAAAGACTCTCTCTTATCTGGTTATACGTATAGAAATATTGGTCTTGCCTATGCTGGACAAGGTCAATTAGACAGTGCTCTAGACTACTACTACCAAGGATTGTCGTATCTAGATTCTACAAAATCTCCTTATTTCTATGCATTAACGAGTTCAGAAATAGCTCGATCGCTCTTTGCGCTTTTTAATTTCGATTACAGCTCAAAATATTTTAAGAGCAGTATACGGCTATTCCTCCTGGACGGACGACTGAAGGAGGCCGCGGCGGCGCTCCATGATTATGGATATTTATTAGCCAGTAGCGGCGAGCCAGGTTTTTTACCTATCTCTGAACGCGCTTCTCGCTTGGCATTTCAAGAAGGCGATTCAATGTTAATTGGAAAGATAAGTGCTGTTAGGGCCTTGTATTATCTAGAGGAAGAAAATACCCCTAGCGCCTGGGTAGCGCTACAGCGTGCACAACGAATCTTTCGAGGAATACTAAACGATGATTTTATCTATGTAATTGATGGACTTGTAGCCGAATACTACCTCCAAAAAGGCGAAGTTGAACTTGCTATTTTTAGGGCGGAAGAAGCCTTAAAAGGAATTACCAATCAATCTCTAACCGGATTTAACCATACTCGGACCAAACAGAGTATTTACAAAACCTTGTTTTCTGCCCACTTAGAAAATGGAGATTCTAAAAAGGCTGCCTATTATGCAAAAGTCTACAAAGAAATTGTAGATCAGCTCCTTAGAGAAAGCAATACCAATAAAATACGCTTTCTAGAAAGAGAAATAGAATCTGCCGATAGACAAAGGCAATTAAAGCGGACAAAAATTGAATTAGAGTATAGTGAAGAGCGCATCTCACTTCAGAACAAACAGAACTTTGCCTATATCGTGGCTCTTGTTCTTCTGTCACTTCTTCTTATATCTGGTTTCATTGGTTTTAGAAGGGTTCAACGAGCTAGAATTCGATTACAAGAACAAAACGAATTCATTGAGAATCAGAAAAAAGAACTTGAACTTCTAAATTTCAACAAAGACAGACTTTTTTCAATTATAGGGCACGATTTAAGAGGACCCATTGGAAATCTTTCTAGCCTATTAACCTTCATTCCGAATGAAGAGGATCGGATTTCAGAGGAGAGCGTAGAGATCTTAGACCTGGCCCAGAATGGTCTGCTTGAAAGCTTGAATTTATTAGAGAATTTATTGGTTTGGGCCAATGAGCAAGAAGACGGCTCAAACCTCCATCCTAAACTACAAGACTTGAATTCAGTCACTTCTTCTATAGATCAATTGTATGCCCCTCTTTTGAATCAGAAGAAAATTGAATTGCGAAATTCTATTCCAAAGAATACGCTCGCTTATTTTGATATAAACTCAATTAAGACAGTTGTGCGCAATATAGTCAGCAATGCCATTAAGTATTGCCCTAATGGAAGCTGGATACATTATAATATCATAGATAATAAAGATTTCATATCGCTTGTCATACTGGACAATGGGCCTGGAATTCCCGATCATATATTGGAAGAACTAGATCAGTCTGCCCATGCGAAAGACGGCAAACTGATGAAGCGATTAGAAGGCAATTTAGGCTTGGGCTTGCGAATGAGTCGTGATTTTGTTGAATCTAACCGAGGCAGTATGAAAATAGAGAGTGAAATAGGAAAGGGAACGCGTTTTACGATTGACTTACCAAAAGGAAAGTCATAAAAAAAGCCACCAAAAAGGTGGCTTTCTAAAGATTCTAAAAAAGGCTTAAGAGCCTTGCTCTAACTTAATGAGATTTAAGGCAGATCCTGCTTTGAACCATTTAATTTGCTGAGCGTTGTAGGTATGGTTGCAAACAATCTCATCAGAACTTCCGTCAGCGTGACGCAATTTCAGAGTGAGTGGTTTGTCTGGAGCGAAAGAAACCAGATCAACAAAATCGATGCGATCGTCTTCTCGAATTTTGTCGTAGTCTGCCTCATTTGAGAAAGTTAAACCCAGCATACCTTGCTTCTTCAAGTTGGTTTCATGTATTCTGGCGAATGATTTCACCAAAACAACACGAACGCCCAGATGGCGAGGCTGCATAGCTGCATGCTCTCTAGAAGAACCTTCTCCGTAGTTATGATCTCCCA
>CALCFH010000205.1 GCA_937900215.1 uncultured Cryomorphaceae bacterium | reverse complement strand
AACAGCCTTCAAAGCTTTCCATTCCCTCAAACACAAAGGCCTCGTTTAGAAAATCTCCATTGGGAGTAATGACGTTGGGGAGTTCTTGGGGCATAAAGTTGTTCTCCAAAGGGGTTTCCACCTGAATGCTGAGGGTGTCTCTACAGCCTTCTTCGCCCGATTGATAGTATATCCGCTGTGGGAAATTCCAATCGGGATTCAGTATTTCTATTGTATTCCCTGAGCGCCATTCTCCGTTGGGCAAGAGCCATGCGCTTTGGTTGGATGTGCTCTGACTTTCTAATTTTAGAATAGAGCGGCCACAACCCATTTCCCAAGCATACTGAATTTGGGAGGTGGGTGGAGATTGAACGTAGATAAGAACCGAATCGGCAGGGGCACAGGCTAGACTATCGTATCCTTTTACCCAAAAGGCTCCGGCTTGCTCAAAGTGGAGGTAAAAGCGGGGCGCGGCGCTATCTCCTGTGCTTTGACTGAAGATAGGCTGCTGATCTAAACTCCATACCCAATGGGCATAGTGTGCTCTCGGAGCCCTAAAGGCAATATTATCTCCAATACAAATACTGTCGTTGAACTCAGAAAAAAACTGTGGACCTGTTCTGTAATAATCCAGACTAAAAAGAGAGCTGTCTACAACGGCTTTACCTGGCCCAAAAAGCCTATGACCATAGCATTCGATTCCTATGGTGTCTGGATAGGGATAGCTGTTGTCTACATAACCAAAGTGAAAGGCCATAAATCCTTTGCCTCCTGAGATTTTGTGGACACCGGGCGCAAAGTGAAATCGCCCATACGACCAACGTGGATTTAGTGCAAAGGGAGTCCAATTTCCCTGTAAGGGCAGCCCATCCAATAAAATGGCACTGGTATCGGCAGTGCGGGTAAAAAGATTTACGCCAAAGTGGGTGGCATACTCCCATATATGCGTGCTAAAAAGGCTTTGCTGAATGCATTGAGTGGTATCCATTCCGGTATCGGCCAACACACCCGACGGAACGGGAGCAGGATTGAGTGAATCGAGCACCATAAAGGTGGTTCCTACCTGAGAGAGGGCAAAAGGATGATTGGCTTGAATAAGTGCAGCAGGACTGGAAGTGCAGGTATCTTTGAATTGAGCGGAGTCTAGAACCGCCATAATCTGACCATCGAAACGCACCACAGTACTGTCTTTAACGCTCACAAAGCGCAAGATATTTACCCGCTGCATGGGGAATGCCTGAAAGAAATAGTAGTCTTGCAGCGCATCTATTTCAACCACAGGAATAGCAACATCATCCACCAGGGAGATGGAAGAGAATGGATCGTCAATGTTGGGAGGAAAAAGAACCTCCTCGCGGGTGCAGGTTGGTAAATAACTAGAAGCTCTATCCCCGTTATATAAATCCATTCCACCTAGAAGGTAAGTGAAGCCAAAAGATAAGTTCTGTGCCTTGAGTAAGGTACCATTTTGGCCCCTGAAATTGAGAGATCCGCGGATTGTTGAATCGAGAATAGAAATATATTCGTACTCGGGAATAGATATTGACCAAAGTGTAGATTTCGGGATAAAAGTGATTTGATTGTTAATAAATCCTAAACCCGTTGGAGATTTTATTTGGAGTATGGATTGATCTGTTAGAGAAAAGAAAGACTGTGATAAGCTGCAAATAGAATACCCTCCTTGGTTAATTGGTGCATCG
>CALCFH010000204.1 GCA_937900215.1 uncultured Cryomorphaceae bacterium | reverse complement strand
ATTTGCTTTCCTTTCTGACTTGATCCGATGAATGCGTATTGAATGAATTCAGAATGGCTTGCTACAGCGGCATCTAAAAATGCAATGAGTTCAGTGTATTTAGTAAACCCCTTTCGTTTTTTAAAAGCCGGGGTATTTATTTCTATATCGAGGTCTGGGAAAAATTTTTCCGTTACTTTTCTTGTCTGCGGATTGGGTTGAGCCAATGAGAAGAAAAAAGAAGCCACAAAGAATAAGGAGACGATCTTTTTCATATTAGAATGCAAATGAGGTAATCAATCTGAAGACCCATTCGTCGCCCTCTTTGGGAGTAGAGTCGAAGTAATTTGAACCCGGATTGGGATCTACAAAGTCTATTGAGGCTTGTATTTTGGCTCCATACATTTTAGAGAAATATTGAGAAATACCGAAGGTGTAATAGTTGGGTCTATTGAAGAAAGTTCCGTTGTTTAGAAAAGAATTTTCGTCTGCGGCAAGATGTGTGTAGCGCGCATCTATGGAGAATCTGTTTTTAAATAAATAGCCCATTTGGAAGTTGTATCCCTTGCCCAACATCATTCTTCCTTTTACATACTTTTCTACATCTTCTACCCCGTTTACAAGGAAGGTGTTGGTCACACTACCATCAACTCTCACGCGCTGTGTAATATCGGTTGGAACCGTGGCTGTGGTGAGAACAAATTCTCCAAGCGCACTAAATCCGCGATACTTAAAAAGAAAATCAACACCTATTTTGGTAAAATCGGGCAATGAATATTCCCCCAAATCGTTCAAATACAATATGGCTCCACTTTCTCTACCACGTCGGCTGCTCATGCCGTTATTTTTACTATCGGCAACGCCAAGAACCAAACGTGGCACCAACTCACGCATCATATCTACTTCTCTAAATTGTCCGAGGTTGGTGAATAATCCGAAAGGAAGAAAATCCAATCTTCCGCCGTATTTAAATCCACCAAAATCTGGTCCGAAAACGTTTAGTCCATCACCATTGCTCAATACTAGGCTAGGTTTGAGGTACATTCCCTTCGGAAGCCGAACGGTTCCGTCTAAGAAAATGCCAAATTCTCGAATGGTACTGAAAGCAGAGGTCACCTTGCTGCGTTCTACCAATTGAAGGGATTGAGAGGCAATTTGCAATTCTCTGTTGTCTGTAGGGGTATTCTTTTGTCCTACACGAATAATCCATCTTTTGGTCAGGTTGTAACCCAACCAAGCATCCATTAAAAATTGGGCGCTACCGGCTTCAATTTCTGCCGTTCCACTTAAATCTACTTGCAGTCTCCATGAGAGGCGGGTGTCTTCGTCTTTACCTGCAAAACGCAAGCGTGCGCGTCTCATTCTAAACCTGCTTGCGGCACCAGGGTAGTTTGTGTCTGTAAAAAAGGTGGCGTCGAGGTAGGGCTGTATGTAACCCGTGAGCTCCATGGAATATCCTTGGTCTCCAACGAAATTGAGTCCTTCACCAAATGAGTATTTTTTCAATTTCACACCCTGAGCAAAGCCCAGTTGTGCGAAAAGACAAAGGCCGAAGAATAGGCCTAGGTTTCGGGAGCAAAGGAGTTTGGCTTTCATTTGATTTAATCGAAACTGTTTTTCACAATCACTTTTCCACCGCTCATCATTTGATTTCCTAAAGAAAAGACCTCTGTGAGTTTGAATTCATCGTCGAACAGACATAAATCTGCATCGCGACCCATTTCAATTCGCCCTTTTTGAGTTAGACCGAGATTTCTAGCCGGATTTTCTGTTACCACTTTAAAGGCATCGGTAATGGAAAGTCCTTTATTAATTAGTTGGATGGTTTCTGCTAGGTTGAGATCAAATGGCGCCTTTTTAAACCCTATCAGATTTCCATTCTCGTCCTTCTTGTCTAAGCCCGCATTTCCATCGCTACTAAAAGTCAAATAATCAATAGAAAGGCCGTGATCTAAAGCATAAATAATCGTCTTATGCGGGTCAGTGAAATTGGTTCCACCCGTAGAGATATCAATCATTCCGCCCATTTTTCCGAAAGCAATGCCCTCATCGAGCAAGGCTTGGGTTCTTCCCATATGGGTAGGCGAAATATTTTCTATTGGGAATTCATGATCTTTCACAATTCTCAATAAGTTTTCAATTTTAGAATTTAAGGCCCCAAGGTGGATATGAAGCACGCCTTTTTTCTTAGCAATCATTCCTCCAACACGAACTTGACGTAAAAGATGGAGTAATTCTAGATCAGTTGGATAAGAAGAGCGCACGTCAGAAATGGCAATTTTACAGCCTAAAACCTTGTCGATAAAGATCATTTCGTCTTGCACATTGCTTGTAATATGCATGGGTTCTAGTCCGAAGTAGCCTGTAAACATATACGCAGAAACCCCTTCCATCTCTAAAGACTTGCATTTGGCATAGAGCGTTTTGATTCCACGGGTAGATCCATCGGTGCCCAAAAGACCCACTACAGTTGTGGTTCCACATCCAATTAAGTCGGTCATGGGAATTTCGGGAGTCATTGAAGAGAAGCCATGCTTTCCACCCGCACCAATTACATGGATGTGCTGGTCTATTATTCCAGGAGTCATTGTTTTTCCTTCCGCATTGAAGACCGAAAAGGAACGATGCGATTCAATTTTTGAATCGATGGCTAAAATCTTTCCCCCGCCTATAAGAACATCTTTGTAGCCAAGAGAATCGGGACTGTATACATTGGCGTTTTTTATTAAAATCATAGCTGGATGAAGTGATAAATGAGCATTACAACCAAGGCTGTAATCATCGGGATTAGATTTCTTCTTACGATTTGTAGTGCGGTAACTTTTGCAATCTCAGCCGCTGCAATAAGCACTCCAGCAACGGGAGAAACCGTTCTACCCATGGAAGCAGCAAAATTCATTGGTAGAATAAGAGAAGCGCTTTTTACTCCAAACTTAGCGGCAATATTAGGGATCAAGGGTCCAAAGGCGAAAAAGGCTGCGTTTCCACTGCCCATAAGCATGGCGGCAAGGAAGATCATAATGGTCATTACAATTCCTATTCCTACTGCATTGAGTCCGATATTGTTGGAAATAGCCAATAAGCCATCGATTAATCCAAGTGCTATCAATCCTTGTGAAAAGAGATCAGCTGCAATAATAAGGGTTACAACAGATTTGAAAATATTCCCCATGCCGTTCCAAAAAACAGTAAGAGAACCAAGAACTACCTTCAAGTTTCTTTTGCGTATCCATTCAAAAACCAAAGCAGCAAATAGGCTTATCAGCATGGCTGTTGTAGTGTCTAGCTTTATGGGTGGATCGAATAATTTGCTGAGGTCAGAAAAGAGAATGAGCAATACAATGGGCAAAACAGGAATGAAGGCGTACAGCTTGGGAGCCTTTGAAATACCCGAATCCTCCATTCGTTCAGCGGCAATAGTGTTAGGCGCATTCTTTTTGTCGAAGTAGCGATTAACAAAATAATAGGTAATGGTCATTACAATGGTGAGTGGAATGAGCAAGGGTATTTGTTCGTGAACGAAGTATTCAACTGCGGGCATCTGAATCACTTCGGAAGCGCGAACAGACATGGCCGAGGCAGGCCCTAAACCAATGGCTGTGGAGGCGGTAATCACTGAAACAGCCGATATCCGACTTACACCTAAATTAAGGAGGATGGGAAAAATGGAAGCCATTAATAAAAGGCAAAGTCCGGCTGCAGATGGAATGGCCACAAAGAGCACCTGACTAATCGGGATAACCGCAACGGCGGTTAATTGAGGATAATTTTTAAGCAATCCCAAGGGTTTCATGGCAAAATCTACCAACGCATTGGAAGCACCTATGTGATCGATATAGGATACAAATCCACCAATGGCCATGATCATAAGTCCAACTCCCATATTGGTATGAGAAAAAGACTCTTTTAAGAGCTGAAATAAATCGAAAACAAAAGAACCAGTAGGCGATTTAGGCCCTGATGCGGTTGAACCTAAAAGGTGAGCAAGTACCAGCATTGATAAGCCTGCTACCAGCAGTACTGCTTGGGGATGATAGTCTTTGAGTAACATCCAGGCTACTAAAACAATAAAGAGGACTGCGAAAATGGCACTTATTGAACCCATAGCTTTGTTAAAAAGGAGTTCCGTCTGTTCGTGTTCCAGGAGAAAACAAGGTTCCGCTAACCACAGAGTGTTGTTCAAATTCTCCCGTTATATCCGGATTTCGAGTATAACTCTCGTTGGGGTTATTGGAAAGCGGCTCAATGTCGAAGCTAATCACAAGATCGCCCGCGGCATCATACAAATAAACCTTATCTCCGGCATTATTCAGATTCATATCACCGGTAGAACTTGTTACTATGGTTGCATTTCCAAAAGATCCAGTAGGCGAACCTCCTCCAAAGAGCACTAAAGCTTTTCCTGGAGGAATACTCGTTCCATTTGTAAACACATGTCTTGGCGTTGCGGCGGTGAGTGCTTCGTCGTCATACACCTTCCAACCGGAAAGGTCTACCGCTTGTGCTCCAAGGTTGAGTATTTCTAAGAACTCATCTTCGGCCTGAGAATAGCTTCCATCGCCATTGGCATCTCCATCTAAATTGCTATTCGAAGGGTCATACAATACCTCGTTAAAGATTAATTGGATTACCGCGGGCACATCGTCGTCTTCTATATTCAGGTTCAATAATTGTGGAGAAAATTGCCCTCCAGCTACTTGACTAATCTGAATTGCAACCGTGCGCGTACCATTTTGATTGGTGTCGTCTATGGCGGTTAAAACAACAGAGGCGCTCAGACTGCCTGCTGGAATGCTGATTTGATTGTCACTAATGTTATAGTCTTGACCTTCTGCTGCTGTACCTCCTAACAAAAGACTCACCACCACCGTAGAGGTAGAAGAAGCCGAAAGTGTAGCCGTAACATTGGCTGTTCCGCCATTTTCTAAAATACTTTGAGGACTTAAGGTTAGGCTCACTTCGGGTCCACCTGCTGTGGAAGGGCCCATTACATCATCTGTCTCGCAAGCCGTATTGAACAAAAGAAAGACGGCTGCAAGCCAAATAGCTCCATTTTTCATAATTCGAAAATTAAGTTGTTTTTAGAAAATCGAATTATAGACCTTTTTGGAATCGAATGACTTGTACCTTATTTCCACTACTTAAATGCAAGAGATAGGTGCCCTTGCTTAAATGAGAAATATTAATTTCTTCTGTTGTGCCAATATAGGTTTGAATTAAAGCGCCTGAAATATCCATCAAACGTATTTCATCAATGGTTTTGTTGGCTGTTTTAAGGTGGATGTAATTTTCCGCCGGATTGGGATATAATTCTACATTCAAAGAAGTGAATTCTTCTAGGCTAAAGGCCTGATTGGTGATGGTAATCTCAATAGAATCTGAAATGTTGGTGCCATCATTCGAACTGGCAACAATCCAGATGTTCCCATTCGCTATGGCGGAAACCAAGCCATTGGCATCCACTGTTGCTGAACCGGCACCAGAACCCACAGACCATGTTACGCTCATATCGCTAGCAAATGAGGGCAATACGGTAGAACTTAATTGAAGCGTACCCAAATTGGTACTTATATCTGTTGATCCAGTTATAGATTGAACACTTATGCTCTCCACAACAAAGGACGTTGAAAAAGGCGTTCCATCTGTGCGGGTTCCCGGAGAAAATAAAATAGAAGTAGTATCTGCATGCTGCAAGAAGGCACCCGTAATATCTGGGAAACGCGTATACGATTCATTCGGATTGTTAGAGAGTGCATCCGAGTCAAAAAACAATACCCAAGCACCACTAGCGTCTTTAATGCCAATGACTTCCCCTGAGTTGTTTAAGTTGAGGTGAGAGGAGGTGGTGTCTGCCGAAAGAAGCACTGCTCCACCAAAAGTACCTACCAATGGACCGCTTCCAAAAACAACCATGGCTCCATTGGGTGGAACAAAAGTTCCGGCTGGAACTACAAATCGCAGGCTTCCTGTTGCGCTGGTATCATCCCAAATTTGGTAACCACTTGCGTCAAAATTGCTGTTGCCTGCATTCACAAATTCAATAAATGAATCTTCTTCTTGGTCGTACACACCGTCGCCATTGGCATCTCCGGCTAAACCAGAGTTCGATGGATCATAAAGTACCTCGTTGATTATTAGCTGCGCGGGGCTACTTATAGCAAAAAGCACTGAACATAAGAGGGTAAATAATTTTTTCACGGCTTGATTGTGTTTTACTCAACTAAGTTAAATCCAATTCGTTGTCTAGGTTAGATACCAATTTTTATTATTTGAACATACCAATAAGAGTCTGTTTTGGTAATTAAGCTCTCCGATTAAACCAGCCTTTTATTAAGACTTGCTGGATAGAACTCAAAATTCTTACTGAATAATAAAGCGCTTGGTTTCAAGATTAGTCTCGGATTGCCATTCCAATAAGTAAACGCCCACGCTCCATTGGGTTACCAGAATTTTCTGTTCTTCTGTAGGCTTGCTTTCGCCGCTTAAAATCAACTTGCCGGCGGCACTGAAAATACGCCATTGTCCTTCTTCTTTTGGATCGATAATGATGAATTCAGAAGTTGGATTGGGATATACAAACCATGAATTGACTGAGCTAAGGCTGTCCACTTCGGTTTTGTTTCCTAGTCCGTTATAGAATCTTCTTTCTCTGCAAGCATATTCGGTATTGTAAATCGATCCGTTGTCGTTCACACGCGCAAATACAGTGAACTCATAATTGGCGGAGGGCAATCCACTTCCGGTAAAGTTTACCGTAGCTGTGGTATTGGTTGAAAGAGCGGTATTGGTCCAAGCTGCTCCTACACCCACTTGGCGATAAGCCATTCTGTAGCCCATCAAGCTCACTCCAATGCCTAAAGTAGCAGGACTCCAACTTCCTGTAAAGGTGACTGTATTGGGTTTTGCTACAGCAAAATTAACGGGTGTGAATTGTGTGTTTACAGAACTTACTGTAACGCTGGCAGATTGAGTACAACCCGCTT
>CALCFH010000203.1 GCA_937900215.1 uncultured Cryomorphaceae bacterium | reverse complement strand
CTGGGCGGCAGGAGTTACCGCTTTTACTATTGACGGAATAGAAAAAGAAGAGATAGGTCGCGCGAACAGAATTAAAGTAGATCGCACCAATCAGATATTGAAGAAAGACCCCGTATTCATATTGGGAGATCAAGCCATAATGGAGACACCCAACTATCCAAATGGTCATCCTCAATTGGCCAATGTTGCCAATCAACAAGCACAGTTGCTAGCCAAAAACTTAAAGCGTTTAATTCACGGCAAAGAGTTAACACAGTATGAGTACAAAGATCTTGGTTCAATGGCTACAGTGGGCAAGAATAAAGCTGTGGTAGACCTACCCTTTTGGAGTTTTCAAGGTCTTTTTGCTTGGCTTGTTTGGATGTTCCTTCATTTGATGCTCATATTGAGTGTTCGAAACAAATTGATCATTTTCTTGAACTGGACATGGGCTTACTTCAAGAAAAACACCGCTTTGCGGATTATCTTAAAGAGTACAGACGATTAGGCTCTATTAAATCCGATAGATTTGGACTAAACCAAGGCTGAATACATTAAGAGAATCATGAGATTTCTGAGCCATGAGAAGAAGCAAGGCCATTTGAATTTATTGACAGAGGAAGTGAATTTGCAGTTTTTGGAACAAACCGAAAGTACAAAAGTGTAATCCGTGTGAATAGCTTGTAGTACATGCATTAAACAAGTGTTATTATTCTGGTTTATTCTCGAAATTCTGACAGAATCATTGAAATTCACTGTAGTTTTGAAAGAGCAAAAGAGTGCTTCAAAAGAGGCAGTTACGAGCTCGTAATAAAGAAGGAAAGAAAGACATTCGGTAATTTGTGAACGAATAAAAACAATGGAATCCACGGCATTTTCAACGGTAGATGAATACATCGAATCTTTTTCGCCTGCAATTCAGGCAAAGCTCAAAGAAATTCGAGAATACATATTAAAGACATTGCCTGAATTAACTGAATCCATTAGCTATGGAATGCCTGCCTATAAATACAAGAAGAAACCCATTATCTATTACGCTGCGCACTTAAACCACCTAGGCATTTACGCACTTCCAAATGCGCATGAACATTTCAAAGAAAGATTAGCAAAGTATAAGCAGGGAAAAGGCTCAATACAAATTAGCTACGCTAAGCCCATTCCTCTTAAACTGGTAGGTGAACTAATGCACTTCAATCTGTATCAATTATTACAGTAAGTCAAATAGGCCAATCCTTTATTTTGTTTTAAGAGTACTTGTTCTCTTTTCATATTCGCATCCATCCAAACAGTGGCTTTCAAATGGAACAGCGGCACTTTTTTTCAAATCTCTAGCTACAATCCTTTGGTACTTTTTTCGCTCCATCGGCGTTGAATTAATGAACATTCGGTATTGAAGAAGTGCTGAATGAAGATGGATTCTGAGCCAAAACTGCATCTACCTTTGACATTAGTATGAAGAACAAAACTCTCTTTGCTTGGGCCCTTTTATTTGTTGTAAGTCAGCAACTTTGGTCTCAACCAACAGAACGCTTTAGGTCTCAGTGGCTGAAAGGACACGAGCTGTTTGAACTCAAGTTATTCGCGAGCGCTCAGTCGGCTTTGTTTGAAGAGGCTGAGATGGCAAAAGGTTTAGGAAAAGAGTATACAGAATACCGAGCAGCAGTTTCAGGCTTAGAGCTATTGAATTCAGATGCGGAAAGTTTGGCGGAAGAATTTGAGCACAACTATCCTAATAGTGCTCTTTTAACACCTATGCAACTGTATACTGCGGAACACTTTTTTAGAATAAGAAGGTATAAGAATGCCTATGAGTGGTATTCTAAGGTAGATGTAGCATTGGTAGACTCTAAGAAAAGAGAAGAAATAAAGTTTAAAAAAGCCTATAGTTCTTTCATTCAAAAAGACTTCAAGCAGGCCAGTCAGCTCTTTAGCGAAGTAGCCAACAACAAATCAGAGTATGCCGCCTCTTCGGCTTACTATAAATCTTTTATTCAGTATACAGACAGCGCCTACAGCGATGCCGCTCTTGGTTTTGAATCATTAAAGAGAGACACTCAATTTGGAGATGTTGTTCCATATTATCTGGCTCAGATTTATTATAAGACCTCACGCTATACCGAGTTAATTGATTTGGCGAATGACATCTTAAACAGAGAAGAGGTAGTGCGCAGAGATGAAATTGAACACCTTGTGGCAGATGCCTACTACAGAAAAGCGAAATACACCGATGCGGCCATTCACTTCGAACGCTATAAAGAATTGGGAAAGAGCTTTCGCCAGCAAGACCATTACCAATTGGGGTATTCGTATTACCAAATGGGGCGTTATTCCGAAGCCATTCAATCATTCAATAAAATAACCCAAGCAAATGGGCCACTTGCGCAAGACGCATGGTATCATTTGGG
>CALCFH010000202.1 GCA_937900215.1 uncultured Cryomorphaceae bacterium | reverse complement strand
GCTGCAATAGGCCATGCTTAACATAGAGAGAAATGGAGGGAAAATTTCTTTGAGTGAAATGTGGACTACAGAATCGGATGTGGCCCAAATCTGATCTACATTATTCAAAACCCATGAACCTGGAGAGGCCAATTCCTTATTTCTGAGTCGCTCTAAGCTGTAAACAACATCATTCGCATTCACCGCTCGAGTAGAATCCATAGAGTTAAAGCAAGGCGATTTATGGAAGAAAACATCTTTGCGCAGATAAAAGTGGTAGCGCATTCCAGAAGAATCTACAGCCCATCGTTTTGCCAATAAGGCAGCGGGCAATAAGTCAGAATCCAATTCTACTAAAGTGGTGTATAACTGCTTAACCGCCCAAATATCTCCTTGAACTCGGGCAAAAGCTGGGTCTAAAGTAGAAATACCTGAAGCCTCGTTGTATCTGAATATTTGTCTGTCGTCAGGCTCAATATTATCAGTACAAGACCCAAATGTGAATAGAATTGCTAGTATGCCATTAAAAAGAAAAAATCTCTTTGGTTGCTCAGCACTTGCCTGCAGCCAAAGAGATAATCTTAAAATTAAGTTATTGTATTTCAACTACTTAAATCTACCAGGCAAAAAGTGGAAGATCTCTCATCATGGTGTTAACCTTATCAGCAATGGCTTCCAAGGCTTCATCATTGTCGTGATTCTTAAGCGCTTCATCAATTAGGTGAACAACCGTTTTCATATCCTCTTCTTTCAAACCGCGTGTGGTAATCGCTGCCGTACCTACTCTCATTCCAGAGGTAACAAAAGGAGATTCTGTATCGAAAGGCACCATATTCTTGTTGATGGTAATATCCGCCTTACCCAAAGCCGCTTCAGCTAGCTTTCCGTTAATGCCCTTATTTCGTAAGTCAATTAGCATGAGATGATTGTCGGTTCCACCAGATATCAGATGGTATCCGAGATCTACAAAGGCCTTGGCCATTGCCTTTGCATTCTTTTGAACCTGAAGAATATACTGAAGGAAATTATCAGTCAAGGCCTCTCCAAAAGCCACTGCTTTTGCGGCAATAACGTGCTCTAAAGGTCCGCCTTGAGTTCCTGGAAATACAGCACTATCTATTAAACTAGACATTTTCCTAAGCGTACCCTTGGGTGTTTTTAATCCAAACGGATTATCGAAGTCCTTACCGATTAAAATTATTCCTCCTCTAGGTCCTCTTAAGGTCTTATGGGTTGTACTTGTTACGATATGGCAGTGCGGAATAGGATCATTTAACAGACCTTTTGCTATCAATCCTGCTGGATGCGAAACATCGCCTAGTAGAAGAGCTCCTACGCTATCTGCAATTTCTCTAAATCGAGCAAAGTCAATGTCTCTTGAGTACGCACTGGCTCCGCAAATAATCAACTTAGGCTTTTCTTCTTTTGCCCTTTGGGCAATTTTATCGTAATCCAATAAACCTGTTTCCTCCTCTACTCCGTAAAAACTGGTTTTGTACAGCTTTCCTGAGAAGTTTACTGGGGAACCATGGGTAAGGTGACCTCCATGAGAAAGGTCAAAGCCCATTATTTTATCTCCAGCTTGCAAACAAGCTAAGAAAACAGCTGCATTGGCTTGGGAGCCCGAATGAGGTTGAACATTGGCGTATTCTGCTCCAAAAAGCGCTTTTGCTCTGTCGATTGCAACGTTTTCCACTTCATCTACTACCTCACAACCGCCATAATACCGTCTTCCTGGGAAGCCTTCTGCATATTTATTTGTGAGTATTGAACCCATGGCTTCCATCACCTGCGGGCTCGTATAGTTTTCAGAAGCAATGAGTTCCAGTCCATCTGTCTGACGATGACGCTCTGCTTCTATCAACTCAAAAATTTGAAGATCTCTTTCCATATGGTCTTAAGCTTTGGTGCTTTTATATATTTGGCCAAAATAAAGCTTTCATGCGCTTCGCCAATAACCCCCAACGCAAGTCTTGGATATCGGTCTCTACCGATAGCGATTTTCCAATTCAAAATTTACCTTTTGGAGTTTTTATTCCCAATGATGATGTCATCACCATTGGAACTCGAATTGGCGATATGGCAATAGATTTAAGTGCTTTGCAGCAGTTGGGCTATTTTCATGGAATAGAAATTCCGTCCGACATCTTTCTTCAAGATACTCTGAACGATTTTATCAGTCTTGGCCCGTTAAAATGGGGCGCCGTTCGAGATCGTTTAGCATGGATTTTTGACTTTGAAAATCAAGAGCTGAAAGCCAATAAAGCCCATTGTAAAAGCGTACTCTATCCGATTGATGAAGTACAAATGTTGATGCCCGTTTTTATTCAAGATTACACCGATTTTTACTCGAGTAAAGAGCATGCCACCAATGTGGGGATTATGTTCAGAGGTCCAGATAACGCCCTAATGCCCAACTGGTTGCATATTCCTGTTGGATATCATGGTAGATCGTCTTCCATTCTTGTAAGTGGTACTGATATCCATCGTCCGAAAGGACAAATGCTTCCAAATGGGGCAGATTCCCCTGTATTTGGACCAAGCAAGCAGATGGACTTTGAGCTTGAGATGGGATTTATCACTTCAGATGGTAAACCATTGGGTGAGCGCATTAAAGTTGAGGAGGCCGAAGAATTTATTTTTGGCATGGTGGTTTTCAACGATTGGTCGGCACGAGATATTCAAAAGTGGGAGTATGTGCCACTTGGACCCTTTCTTGGCAAAAACTTCGCCTCGAGTCTCTCTCCCTGGATTGTAACTCTTGATGCATTAGAACCTTTTAGAGTCTCTGGTCCGGAAAGAGAAATAGACATTCAAGATTATTTAAAGCACACTGGAGATCACAACTTTGACATAC
>CALCFH010000201.1 GCA_937900215.1 uncultured Cryomorphaceae bacterium | reverse complement strand
GATCTGATTGCACACACGGTCTAAGAAATAGCGATCGTGAGTTACCATCAATAAGGTGGTGTTGGATTGACCGAGATGCTTTTCCAGCCATTCAATCATTTCCACATCCAAGTGATTGGTGGGTTCATCTAAAATCAGCAACTCTGGATTATCCAATAATACAATGGCCAGAGACAAACGCTTTTTCTGTCCACCGCTGAGGCTACTGATGCGCTGATTCAAGTCGTGAATCTTAAACTTTCCCAATAATTGTTTTAGTCTGTCCTCATAATCCCAGGCCTGCAGAACTTCCATTTTGGTGGTGATTTCTTCTAATGCTTTCTCATGCTCCACATTGTTTAGTCCGTCTACGTTATGGCTTACATTTTCAAATTCAGTAAGGAGATTTCGGAAGAGGGAATTGCTTTTTTCAAGCACCTCACTAATGGTAAAAGTTTCATCAAACAGAGGTTCTTGACGCAGATAACCCACGCGCACACCATTTCGCATTACCACTTGTCCTTCATCGGCCACCTCATTTCCACAAATGATTTCAAGCATACTCGATTTGCCCGTTCCATTTTGGGCAATGAGAGCCACCTTATCCCCTCTGCTTAAACCAAAGCTTAAATCTTTGAATAACACACGATCGCCAAAAGATTTGGCAATTCTATCTACCGATAAATAATTCATACTTCTAATTAAGAATAGCCTTTAGAGGCTTTTTGCAAAGGTGTGCTTTATTTCATTGCCCAAAGGCAATGATTCGGAATCCCCGCACGCCCGCACAGACGCAATGCTTGCGTCTATATCATTTCGCATTGAGGCGCAAGCATTGCGCCTCTAAAGGATTATTCTATTTGCTCGCCATGCTGGCTTATATCTAAGCCTCTTTCTTCTTGATCTTCTCGCACCCGCATTTTCAATAAAACGTCTACCAATTTAAATAGCAAGTAGCTTCCACCAAAAGTAAAGATGGCGGTAATTGCCAATGCAATTAGGTGATAGATGAAGGTGGAAGTCTGACCATAAATCAATCCTACCTCCTTGGCGAGAATAGCCGTGAGCAGCATCCCCACAATTCCACCGATTCCATGGCTAGGAAACACATCGAGGGTATCATCAATTCCCGATTTGTTCTTGAGGTAGATCATCCAATTTGAAACGATAGCGGCGATAAAACCAATGAGCATAGATTGACCAATATTTACAAAACCCGCTGCGGGAGTAATGGCCACCAATCCAACCACCGCACCAATACAAGCTCCAACGGCCGACATCTTTCTACCGTGCATCCGCTCATAAAACAACCAAGCAATCATGGCCGTTGCCGAAGCGATATTGGTATTTGCAAAAGCAATAACCGCATCGCCATTGGCCCCCAGGGCCGATCCTGCATTGAAACCAAACCATCCGAACCACAGCAAACCCGTTCCAAGAATTACATAGGGCACATTGGCATGACCTTCTACCGCTATCTTTCTCTTTCCTAAATACAGCGCACCTGCAAGGGCCGCAAATCCAGCCGACATATGCACTACGGTTCCTCCCGCAAAGTCGAGAACACCCCATTTGCGGAACAATCCCTCCGGATGCCAAGTCATATGTGCCAGCGGACTGTAGATCAATAAGCTGAAGAGTACCATAAAGAGAATATAGCTTCTGAAGCGTACCCTTCCTGCAAAACTCCCTGTGATGAGAGCGGGAGTAATGATGGCAAACTTCAATTGGAAGAGCGCAAAAAGCAAAAAGGGAATGGTAGAAGCGAAATCGGCGTTCGGTTCAATTCCAACGTCTTTGAAATTCAAATAGGTCAAAGGATTGCCAATGATACCACCGATGCTTTCACCAAAAGCCAAACTAAATCCAACCAACACCCACAGAACACTAATAACACCTAAAGCCACAAAACTCTGTAGCATGGTTGAAATCACATTCTTTTTATTGATCATTCCTCCATAAAAGAAAGACAATCCCGGAGTCATTAAGAGCACAAAGGCACTGGAAACCAACATCCAAGCCGTATCTCCTTTATCTATACTGCTGGACAGCTCCGTATAGCTAGTGGCGGTAAAAGCACTTAGCAAGACTAAGATGGCTAATACAATAAAATTGACTTTTTTTCCCATTCTCTCATTTTTTCATGGGCGTACTGCGCCCTTTTAATCGGGTAGCGCACAGACTCAATGCATTGGGTTTGTTACAGGGATTTTGATACAAACCACATTTCCATTTCGCCTTTGCCCTTC
>CALCFH010000200.1 GCA_937900215.1 uncultured Cryomorphaceae bacterium | reverse complement strand
CAAATAAGATCTACTCACATTGAGCGGAATATCCTTAGAATCAATTACACCGTGTAACAAAGTCAAGAAGTCGGGTACAATTCCTTCGACGGAATCCGTTACAAAAACTTGATTTTGATAGAGTTGAATTTTATTGCGATTCAAATCCATATTTGGCTTAATCCTCGGGAAATACAAGATTCCGTTCAGATTAAAAGGATAATCAACATTTAGATGGATGTGAAATAGAGGTTTTTCAAAGCTCGACGGATAGAGTTCACTATAAAAGGTCTGATAATCTTCGTCTTTTAAGTCAGAAGGCGCTTTGGTCCACGCTGGAATTGGATTGTTTATATAATTAGGAAGAGTAAGTGTTTCTTCAACAGCAGCCTCTCCTTCTCCTTGTGTACGCTTTTCTTCTTTGGTTCCAAATTGGATTGGAATAGGAAGGAAGCGACAATATTTTTTAAGTAATTCAGTGAGGCGGAAATTTTCTAGAAACTCCTTATTGTCTGCACTAATATGAAGAATTATGTCTGTTCCTCTGTCTGTTTTTGTACCTTCTGAAAACTCAAATTCCGGATCGCCTTTGCATGTCCAATGTATAGATCCAGTGGCATCTTCGTTCTCTAATTGTGCAGATTTAGATCGAATTTCTACTTTGTCCGCGACCATAAAGGCGCTGTAGAATCCCAATCCAAAATGACCAATAATACCTGTGTCGGATGCTTTGTCTTTGTATTGCTGAAGAAATTCTTCTGCACCACTGAAGGCTACTTCATTAATGTACTTATTGACTTCGTCTTCCGTCATTCCAATTCCACGATCGGAAATGGTTAATGTTCCCGCCTCTTTGTCAATTTTCACTTCAATAGCCAGTTCTCCTAACTCGCCTTTAATTTCTCCAAGTCTGGAAAGAGTCTTGAGTTTTAAGGTTGCATCCACCGCATTACTGACCAATTCTCTAAGGAAAATTTCATGATCTGAGTACAGAAATTTCTTGATGATTGGAAAAATGTTTTCCGCAGTTACGTTAATCCGTCCCATAAAAGTATTTTCAATTTTCTCCCATTTAGACAAGCTTTGTGCCATGGCAACTAGCTGCCATTATGACAAGAGAAATTCCGTCATTTCAGGCAATAGTCTACCAATACCTGAAAAAAAGACGCGCGGTCTATTGAAATCAATGCGCCGCGCGACAGTATTTTACTTCTTAGATTAAACTACAGGAACCGCATCTAAAGCCTGACCTAAGTCGTGAATTAAGTCTGCGGCATGTTCTACTCCTACTGATAGGCGCACCAAAGAATGGCTTACTCCCATTTGATCGAGCTGATCGTCATTTACACCAGCATGAGTCATAGAACGAGGATGTTCTGCTAGACTTTCAGTGCTACCTAAACTTACTGCTAAGCGAACCAATCGCAAGGCATTTAAGAATGCAAAAGCTTCTTTTTCGCCTCCCTTCACTTCAAAGGCCATCATAGCACCCGGACCTTCATATTGTTTTTTGTATGTTTTGTATTGTGGATGAGATTCTTCCAACAAGCCTAAATAGTGGATGTTCGTGATTTTAGGGTGACCATTGAGAAATTGTGCTACTTCAACCGCATTTTTTTGCTGCTGCTCCATCCGAACTTTAAGTGTTTCTAGGCTTCGCATTAGCAGCCATCCAGTGTAGGGTGCAGCCATATTGCCCAAGAAGGTTCTCAGAACTTTTATTCGAGACATTAAGCTTTTAGAGCCCAAAACAGCACCAGCAATTAGGTCGCTATGACCTCCAATATACTTGGTTGCAGAATACATAATTAGGTCTGCTCCATGCTCTAACGGATGTTGCCACAATGGTCCCATATAGGTATTGTCTACGGCAACGTAAACCTCTTTGTCTTCTGTTTTGAATTGGTTGGCAATGGACTTGCACATTCCAATGTCTATGAGATCGCTGGTCGGATTGGCAGGAGTTTCAATATAAATTAAGCTAAGGGCAGAGGCATGGCCAGATAGTTCAAGCTTTTTAAGGATGTCTTCTTTGCTATCCCAAGGGTTGAAGCCCAAGGTTTTCACTCCAATACTTGGCAAGAAATGCTGAATAAAGTGATCGGTACCGCCATAAAGGGGATTGCTGTAAAGAACCAGATTTCCTGGTTTCAAGAATTCTAAAAGAACGGTTGCAATGGCTGCCATTCCACTTTCAAACACAGCACAATCGTCAGCCTTATCCCATAGACAGAGCCTGTTCTCTAGAATTTCTAAGTCGGGATTATTGATTCTACTGTAAATCAATCCTAATTTTTCATTGGGTTCTTGCTGTCGCTTACCGTATGCTACTTCAAAGAAGGCCTTCCCTTCCTCAGCAGTTTTGAAAACAAAGGTGGAAGTTTGAAAGATTGGGCACTTAATAGATCCTTCAGACCATTCTGGCTGATATCCATAAGACATCATTAAGCTTTCGGGTTTATAAAATTCACTCATATAGGGGGTAGATTTAATAGCCTTTTCAAGACTGGGTTTTCTGTCCCGAAAGGTAGTTTTGTTTGGCATTACTGTAAAACATTCAGGAAGATTCATTCAGTATGCTTTCTATTTTTAGTTTTATTGAGAAAGAGATGAATTTATTCTCGCCAACTTGTTGTCAAATCATACATTTGTCTTGTGTCTATGAACCCACCAATAAGAACCTTGCTCTCTGCCTCTGAGATGGATGTCATCCTTCATCGGCTTTGCTGTCAACTTATTGAAAATCATGGAGATTTTTCAAATACTGCACTGATTGGGTTACAGCCTAGAGGTGTAGTTTTTGCAAAGAGAATAGCAGGCATGCTGCATGCTAACTATCAAACCGCCCCTGTTCGCTTGGGTTTATTAGACATAACTTTTTTTAGAGACGACTTTAGAAGAAGGGATAGTCCTTTACAGCCAAATAGAACGAAAATTGATTTTATTATTGAAGATCAAAAGGTTGTATTCTTAGACGATGTGCTTTATTCCGGCCGTAGCATACGTTCAGCAATGGATGCCATACTTTCTTTCGGAAGGCCAAGAGAGGTGGAGTTGATGGCCTTAATTGATCGCAGATTTAGCAGACACCTACCCATTCAAGCCGACTATATTGGAAGAAGGATAGACTCAATAGATTCTGAAAGAGTGGTAGTTGAGTGGAAAGAAGAAAACGGAAGCGATCAAGTATTGTTAACTCGAACTCAGAATTAAATGGCTCAACTCAGTGTAAATCACCTTTTAGGAATAAAAGAGCTCACAACAGAGGATATACATTGTATTTTAAAAACAGCCGATGAATTTTCGGGGGTAATTAATAGACCCATTAAAAAAGTTCCGTCTCTCAGAGATGTAACCGTTGCCAATCTTTTCTTTGAGAATAGCACAAGAACCCGACTTTCTTTTGAATTAGCAGAAAAGCGTTTATCGGCAGATGTAATTAATTTTTCTTCCTCCTCTTCTTCTGTAAGTAAAGGAGAGACATTAATTGATACCGTTAACAATATCCTTGCTATGAAAGTAGATATTGTGGTGTTGCGCCATCCTCACCCTGGAGCGGCAGTCTTCTTAGCTCGAAATGTAAATTCCATTATTGTCAATGCAGGTGATGGAACCCATGAGCATCCTACTCAAGCCCTTTTAGACGCATATTCCATCCGCCAAAAGTTGGGTGGAGTAGAAGGAAAGAAGGTTGTGATTGTGGGAGATATTACCCATTCTCGCGTTGCTTTGAGCAATATTTTGTGTCTTCAAAAATTGGGTGCAGAGGTGATGGTTTGCGGACCGTCTACCCTCATTCCTAAATTCATTGGTGCATTGGGCGTAAGAGTTGAAACAGATTTATTCAAAGCCTTAAAATGGGCAGATGTGGCCAATATGCTCAGAGTGCAACACGAAAGAATGGATATGAAATTCTTTCCCTCCATACGAGAGTATACACAGAGATACGGATTAACGGAATCGCTTCTGTCTAGACTAGACAAAGAGCTGGTAATCATGCATCCTGGCCCAATAAATAGAGGAGTAGAAATAAGCAGTGCTGTGGCAGATGGAAAGCACTCAATCATTCTTCAACAAGTAGAAAATGGTGTGGCGGTGCGCATGGCAGTATTGTACCTTCTCGCCGCAAAAAAGATTGCATAATCTCAGTTTATTATGATGACCAAAGAATGGCAAAAAGAGAAGGAGGTATGGAAAATTCGCTTAAATCAAAGTGATATTTCAGAATTGGCTCCTATCTTAAATGAGGAGAATGACATAGTAGTTGAAATTATAGATCTGAACCAAAAAGGAGTTGACATTTGGCTTAACTTAGTCGAATCGCAAGTAGATAGGCTCAAAAGCCTTATTTTGGTTGTAGATGAAGGAAGAATAGGTATGTTCGGAGACGAAGAGATTCCGATGGCACCTACCTACTTGGAGGCTTTAGATCTTCTGGATATGGAGCGAATTCAAAGAGAATTAGGATTATAAAAAAGAAAGATGAAGAAATTTTACTTGGCCATTTTAAGTGTTTGCGCCACTACTTTAGCGTATGGACAATGTGCTATAGACCCCTCTTTGGTAGGGTCAGGAGCAGGTATTTATCCACCTGCCGGCAGCTCTGGAAGCGGAACCCTAATTCAATTGCCACCTGTTTATCAATTTCAAGCCTCGTCTGTAGTAACGGATGTAATTGTTTTACAAGACACCACCCTATCTTTCTTTGGTCTCCAGTTTACGGTTCCCATTGACTCTATGAGAATCATTGATATCTTAGGTATTCCTCCTGGAATGTCATACAATTGCGATAATTCCAATTGCTCATGGATAGGAGGTGCCCACGGTTGCATTGGATTGGTTGGCACGCCAACCCAGCAGGGTAATTACTCAATGAGCGTGAATACCGAGTTTGTGATTAATGTACCCGGATTGGTGGATACTGTGGCTCCAGCTGTTTTTACGTTTGAACTTACTGTGTTGCCACCGGCATCTGTTTTTGACAACCAAAAGGTTGATTTCAACCTCTCTCCTAATCCAGCTAACCAGTTTGTTGATATTCGAATCAATCGCGATAACGAGGATGTGGAATATGAAATTTTAGATATGTTGGGAAGGTCTGTTGAAAAGGGTATTCACATGCCAGATGCGGGTAACATCCGTCTAAAAACAGAACATCTTATTAATGGATTCTACATTTTACGACTGACAAGCAAAGACCAATCTGCAGCGCGTAGGTTAATTGTACGTCACTAAGCCCGCATGGGTTTTAGCTTAAACATTCTTGGCTGCGGTAGCGCAACGCCAACGGTCTTTTCGAATCCAACTTCTCAGCATTTAGTCATGCGAGAGAAACATTTCCTTATTGATTGTGGAGAAGGGAGTCAGATAGAATTGAGGCGGATGAAAATTCGATTCAATCGAATCAATCACATCTTTATCAGTCATTTGCATGGAGATCATTGGTTCGGTTTACCTGGTTTATTGTCTTCTTTTCATTTGCTCAACAGAAGCAAAGAACTCCATCTGTATGCTCCGTCAGGATTGAAATCTGTTCTTAGCTTGACTTTCAGACTTTCCAATACTTGGCTGAAATTCCCTATTGTTTTTCATGAATTAAAGGAAGGGCTAGCAGAGGAAATCTTTTCAGATGATACACTTTCCATTACGGCCTTCCCCCTAAAACATTCTGTTCCTACGTGGGGCTTTCGCTTTCAGGAAAAAGAGGCAGAACGCAACTTAAATGTAGAGGCAGCTCAGGCCCTACAAGTACCTGTTTATTGGTTTAAACGAATAAAGCAAGGAGCCGATTGGGAAAGTGAGAGCGGAGAATTACACATTAATAGCAGCCTTACTCTCGATCCGCCTAAACCTAAATCCTACGCCTTTTGCAGTGATACCGCTTATTCAGAACAAATATGCGAGTTTATAAAAGGAGTAGACCTCTTATACCACGAAGCAACCTTTTTAGAAATCGATAGACACTTAGCGGATAAAACACTCCATTCTACTGCAACCGATGCCGCCCGTATAGCCGCATTGGCTCAAGTTCAAGATTTGCTTTTAGGTCATTTTTCGGTACGCTACAAGAATAGAAATGCTATGCTGGAGGAAGCTTTGCCTTTTTTTAACTCAGTAAGATTGGCTGCAGACGGATTGACGTTGCGGTATTTCTGAATTCAGCATGAATGAGTAAGAAGAATAAAAAATCGGCGATCATTCTTTGCGTAAAAAGTACTTTCGCATACAATGAAACCTAGACCTATTCTGGTAATTTTTATTACCATTTTTTTAGACTTGCTCGGTTTTGGAATAATCATTCCAATTTTGCCCATACATGCAAGTGAGTTGGGAGCATCGGGTTGGGTTATAGGCCTGGTGGCCGCTTCTTTTTCGGGAATGCAGTTTTTGTTTGGTCCTTTTTGGGGTGGTTTGAGCGATCGTTTAGGAAGAAGGCCTATACTCATGGGAAGCATGCTGCTCATGGGCTTCTCCTATATATTGTTTGCCTTTTCTAGCTTCTCCTTGATTATTCTCTTTCTTTCCAGAATCCTAGCGGGTATAGCAGCCGCCAATATCTCTGCAGCCCAAGCCTTCATTTCCGATATAACGCCACCCGAAAAAAGGGCGAAAAATTTTGGCATAATCGGTGCGGCTTTTGGATTGGGTTTTATTTTTGGCCCCCCCATTGGTGGATATTTGAAGGCAGATTATGGCATTGATGCTGTAGGCTACGCTGCAGCGGCATTCAGTTTTTTCAATCTAATTCTCGCCTATTTCTTGCTTCCAGAAACATTAATTGAACCATCAGATAAAACAAGCCTCTTTGTTAATCCTCTTAAGAAGCTTGGCTCCGCACTGCGACGAGAGGCCATTGGCGATCTCATGATCATTAGCTTCATCTTCATGGTTGCCTTCTCTATGATGCAGATTACGGCCGCTTTGTTTTGGGTAGCTGAATTTGGTCTCACCGAAAAAGGAGTGGGCTATATGTTTCTGTATATTGGAGTCTTGGCGGCTGTTATTCAAGGCGGATTTATTGGTAAGCTCAATGAGTGGTTTGGCGAACGCAAACTTCTCGTATCCGGAACATTCCTCATGATGACAGGCTTAACACTAATGCCCTTCGCACCCAAAGAACATTTTTTACTTTGGGAACTCCCCTCCTTGGCCGTGGTGAGTTTGGGAAATGCCTTCCTCACACCTACCATAAACAGTTTGCTGTCTCGACTGAGTAATGCTCGCGAGCAGGGTGCTATTATGGGCGCTTCGCAGTCATTTAATTCCTTGGCAAGAGTGGTTGGACCTATTTTGGGTGGATGGCTGTATGGCATGGATTTTAGAATTCCTTATTTGGCTTCCGGTGCCTTGGTCTTGGTTTGTACCTTCTTAGCAGTGCGACTCTTAAAGTCTGGAAAATTAATTACAGTACAAGCCTAGCTTCGTACATTTAACGCATGCAAAAAAAGCTCTGGAAAGAATACATAGGCATGGCCATGTCTTCCATCCGTAGTCAAGCCCTGAGGGCGGTTCTTACTGTAATAATTATTGCAATAGGCATTATGGCTCTGGTAGGAATTCTTACTAGTCTCGATGCCTTAAAGCAATCGATCTCTGGGCAGTTCACTCAGTTGGGCGCCAACACGTTTACCATACAGAATAGAGGTCCTAATGTTACCATCAATAGAAAGGGTGAGAAAGGGAAGGTCTTTCCATTTATTCAATTCAATGAGGCAGTTCGCTTTGCCGAGCTATTCGATTATGAAGGAGCTACTGTTTCCCTGTCATATATCGCTACAGGAATGGCCGAATTAAAAGTGGGTAGCGAAAAGACCAATCCGAATGTGCAAATTTGGGCGGCAGACCCGAATTACCTTACCACAGGTGGGTATATTCTAAAGGAGGGAAGAAACTTTTCTAAAACAGAAATAGAATTAGGTAGTCCAGTAATGATTATTGGAAGCGATTTGGTTTACCTCTTTGGTAAAGAAAGTCCACTCAATAAGGTGGTTACTGCCCGAGGTCTCCGATATCGGGTGATAGGAATTTTAGGTAGTAAAGGCAATGCAGTTGGCTTTGGTGGAGATAAAGTGGGACTCATTCCGTACACCAATGCACGATACGCCTATTCTTCTCCCAACAGGAGCTACAGCATTAATGTAATGGCCAAAGACGGATTTAGCATGGATGCGACCATCGGCGAGGCAACAGCCATGATGCGCAATGTGCGCAAGCTTTCTCCTAAAGAAGAGACCAATTTTAATATTACAAAGAGTGATAATATCGCTGAATCGCTATTGGATAATTTGAGATATGTTACAATTGCCGCTGCTGCTATTGGCTTTATTACCCTTTTGGGTGCTGCCATTGCACTCATGAACATTATGCTCGTAAGCGTAACTGAGAGAACACGCGAAATTGGAACACGAAAGGCGATAGGTGCTACTAGAATGGCTATCCTCTTACAGTTTTTAATTGAGGCTATGGTTATTTCTCAATTGGGCGGATTAACAGGCAGTGCACTTGGTATAGCCATCGGAAATGTGGTTGCATGGGCAGTAGGAGGGACCTTCTTCATTCCATGGGATTGGTTGGGATTGGCTACTGTTGTTTGTTTGGCAGTG
>CALCFH010000199.1 GCA_937900215.1 uncultured Cryomorphaceae bacterium | reverse complement strand
AGAAACACCAGGCGATACCATTATTTATGAAGGCAGGAAGTACAAAACCTATAGAGGGATGGGATCGATTGAGGCCATGTCTAAAGGAAGCAAAGACCGCTATTTTCAAGATGTAGAAGACGATATCAAGAAATTGGTGCCAGAAGGAATTGTTGGTCGGGTACCCTATAAAGGAGAAGTAAGCGAAGTGATGTATCAGTTTATAGGTGGATTAAGAGCGGGAATGGGCTATCTGGGATCGAAGGATGTAGCTACGCTTCAACAACATGCGCGCTTTATTCGCATAACTTCTGCCGGTATTCATGAAAGCCATCCGCACGATGTAACCATTACCTCTGAGTCGCCAAATTATAGCCGATAAACTATTGCCTTTACTTAGTCTGATTGCCTATTTTTGGGCTCCCACAAAGTAATGGTATGAAGAGAATTGCATTATCCCTTTTGTTTACAGCCTTTTTAGGCTCTTTAAGTCTGAGCGCACAAAAAGATGTGCTCTTTACAGTAGATGGCAGACAAGTTGTCTCTGCTGAAGAGTTTAAGGCTGTTTTTAATAAGAATAGAGATATTGGAGATCAAATAGATCCCAAAACTCCAGATGAGTACTTGGCTCTTTATATAGACTTTAAGCTAAAAGTGCTGGAGTCTATGGATCTGGGAATGGATCAAAGAGAGTCTTTCTTGATGGAGTTTGAAGGATACCGCGATCAATTGGCTAGACCCTACTTGACCGATCAGGCTTCGGAAGAAGACCTTGTGAAAGAGGCCTACGACCGCATGAAATACGATGTAAACGCAGGTCACATCATGATTGCGCTTGAAAGTGAGAGCACCACAGATACCTTGGAGGCTTGGAAGAAGATTCAGCAAATTGCAAAAGAGCTGAATAGCGGCGAAGAATCATTTGAGGTTTTGGCCTCACGCCATTCAGAAGACACCTACTCTGCAGAACAAAATGGTGCATTGGGTTATTTCACGGCCTTCGGGATGGTTTATCCTTTCGAATCGATGGCCTACACAACAGAGGTTGGAAAGACATCGCCTGTTTTCAGAACCCAATTTGGCTACCATATTTTAAAGGTCTACAACAAAAGACCCGCTCGCGGCAAGATTAAGGTGGCGCACATCATGCTCATTAGCAATGAAAAGAGCACAGCTGAAGAAAAGGCCAATGCGGCTCAAAGCATCCAAGAAATTCATCAGCGCATTGCTTCGGGTGGATCGAGCTTCGAAGAAATGCTGGTTCAATTTTCTCAAGATAAAACCAGTGTAGAAAAAATGGGTGCTTTGCCTGAATTTGGAATCAATGAAATGGTACCTCTTTTTGAAGAGACGGCCTTCGCCTTAAATACACCAGGTGAAATGTCAATACCCATTCAAACGGAGTTTGGATGGCATATTATTAAGCTGATTGAGAAGACTCCCATTGCGAGTTTCGAAGAGGCTGAGAAGCAATTGAAAAGAAAAATTCAAAGAGATCAAAGAGCCAGCATTGGTCGCCAGAATTTAATTAAGCGACTAAAAAGAGAGTACAACTACAAAGAGAATGCTGCGGCAGCGAAGAATTTCATTTCTCAATTTACCAATGATGTACGCACAGGAGACTGGATGCCATCTGAAAAGTTGTTGAGTGACAAATCCGTTTTGGCCAGCTTTGCAAATGAGAATATTGAGTCGTATCAGTTGGCAGAATACATCCAAAATAATCCTGGAAGAAGCTCTGAGTCGTATCCCTTTGAAGAGATTTATCGCAATTTCTTAGACACATACGCTCAGCAACGTCTATTGTTGTTCGAAAAAGAACAGCTTCCTGCCAAATATCCTGAATACAGAATGCTGATGAACGAATACAAAGAAGGCATTCTTCTATTTGATCTCACTCAAGAAAAGGTGTGGAATAAGAGCATTGAAGATTCTACCGGATTAGCTGATTTTTACGAGAGCAATAAGGCCAACTATAGATGGAAGACGCGCTACTCCTATACGCAGTACGATTGTGCCGATGAGAAAACAGCCAAGAAGGTGGCCAAGATGGTGAAGAAAGGCAAAAGTCAGGAAGAGATTTTAACGAAGTACAATACAGAAAGCAATTTAGTTGTGCGCATGAACTCAAAGTATACAGAGAAACCCGATGAGGCTGTGTTGGCTTTGAATGAGACTAAGATGCAATCGGATATAGCGGAGAAAAATGGTCGCTTTGTTTTCTACCAGCTGTCTAAAATCACCCCTCCTGCTGACAAGGAGTTGTCTGAATGCAAAGGCTTGGTTGCGGCAGACTATCAGAAGCTTCTGGAGAAAAAGTGGCTCGATGAGCTTAGGGCAAAGTACCCGGTGGTGGTAGACCAAACGGTGAAGAATAAATTATTCAATTCACTTTAATTGAAAATAGGCACTCTTTTCGCTTGTTTCGCTCTGTTTTCTTTGGCTTCCTGCACTCTAGAGTTGCCTTGGAAGGAAGAGGACAGAAGAGCCATTGCGCGAGTGCATGAAAAGATATTGTATTTAGATGAGCTTCAAGCAGCCATTCCAAGCGGCTTAGAGAAGGAAGACTCACTTATGCGTACACAACAGTTTCTTGATAGTTGGGCACGAAATCAATTATTGCTTCATCAGGCTGAGTTCAACTTGAGCGAAGAGATGAAAGATTTCAATAAAAGGGTAGAGGATTATAAAAACGACCTGATCAAATACGCTTACCAAGAAGCCATGCTTCGGAAATTATTGGATACTGTGGTAACTCAAAATCAGTTGGAAAATTACTATGCTGAAAACTCAAGTAATTTTGAATTGAAAGAGAATATTCTGCAAAGCAGCTATCTGATTTTATCCAAAGAGACGCCAAAATTGGAAACGGCTAAGAAGTTATTTCTCTCAAAAAAGAAGGAGGATCTTGAAGACTTGAAGAAGTTTGCGGTTCAGTACAATGGTAAATTGGTATTGTCAGATTCTACCTGGATTTCAATGGAGCAATTGGCCAAAACCATTCCTATACAGACCTACAATCAGCAAGAATTTCTATCGCGCAATAAAT
>CALCFH010000198.1 GCA_937900215.1 uncultured Cryomorphaceae bacterium | reverse complement strand
CCTCTTTCTTTCCATTTATTCATGAAAAGTGGACTATTGAGAGTATCAATTTCTTTTTTTATTCTTCTCTTTTTTTCATTGCCTCCCTCTTCTTTTCCAGAATGTCATTCGTCCCTAGGCCAATGCCAGCGCAGTTTTCATAGTACTCTTTTACATCTGTTTTCATGGTTCTTTTTCCCTCCTCCGCTTTGTTTCTTTTCTCTTTCTTTCCTTAAGCACTCTCACAGCGAATAGGCTTTTCTCCTTGGCCTTGCAAGAGGACTATCCGTCTTCCGTTGAAAATTCTTTTTCCTGCAAAACATTTTGTATGAGACGTTTATTGCTAAATCGGTATACTCCAAGGCTTGTTTTTATCCGATGAGAATTTCAACTTTGTGGCACAAAAGATATCCCTTCTGTTACAGTTACATACCTCAATCCATAAAACCATGGTTCATTCCAATTCAATCTTGCTGAGCTTGGGTGCAGACGCTCTGAATCTTTCTTATGAGTAAATTGTTCTCTTCTATAGAAGCAGCAATTACCAACAAGTACAACTTTTAAACAAGAGCAGTGAAAGTAAAGTCGTTCAATTTTTACCCTTATTTTTTCTTTCCTACATTGACAATTAAAGTAAAGACCGCAATCTTGCCTTTCCACCCATGTAATTTTAGAATCGAAGGAACGACTTCAACCGATTGCAAAAGAGTACATAGAACATGGGATTGAAGTCCGAGCAGTTTCTGAACATAATCTTAAGGTATGCAGCGAAAATCTATTTCATTACAGTTCAAATTTTGAGCGGAAATTTGCTCAAGTACTCATTCACAAAGCCAATACGGCCATGACCAACGCTAAAAAGAGCCAAAGCCTTAAAGATACATTTCCTGTAGTAGGCATGTCATGCGCCGCTTGTGCCTCTAGCGTAGAATCTATACTGCTGAAAACGGAAGGGGTTCAAAGCGCTAGTGTACACTTTGCGTCTCAGTCCGTTTTGGTAGAATACGCCGAAGGCACGGAACCGAGTCAATTGCAAACTGCACTTCAAAAAGTCGGATACGATCTAATTATAGACGAAGAGGATCCCTTTGAAGCTCAGAAAGAATCTCAACTAAAAGAATATCAGAAACTTAAGAAGCGAACTATTGCCGCAGCACTTCTTACTACTCCCATATTTATATTGGGAATGCTCTTTTCTGATTGGGAAACAGGACGTTGGATCTCCTTGTTTCTGTCTCTGCCCGTACTCTTTGTATTTGGGAGACACTTCTATGTAAACGCCTGGAAACAAGCCAGAAATGGAACTACCAATATGGATACCTTGGTAGCCATAAGCACAAGTATTGCCTTTATTTTCAGTGTTTTTAATACCGTATTTCCAAGTTTCTGGTATGCTCAGAATTTGCAAGCACATGTATATTACGAAGCGGCAACAGCCATCATTACCTTTGTTTCCTTTGGAAAATTATTGGAGGAAAAAGCCAAATCTAATACCTCTTCAGCCATTAAAAAACTGATGCGCTTACAACCCAAAACGCTCAAAGCTTTGGTGGATGGAATTGAGCAAGAGATTCCCATTTCTTCAGTTAAAAAAGGATACACCATACTGGTTCACCCAGGTGAGTGCATTGCTGTAGACGGAATTGTTCTTTCTGGAAATTCTTTTGTAGATGAGAGTACCATCACAGGCGAAGCCTTGGCTGTTTCTAAGTTCGAAGGAGAAAAAGTTTTTGCAGGAACGATAAATCAGAAAGGAAGTTTTCAGTTTATAGCGGAGAAGGTTGGCAACGAAACTGTTCTCGCTCAAATCATTAAAGTGGTGCACCAAGCCCAAAACAGCAAAGCACCCGTTCAGAAGTTAGTAGATAAAATCGCCAGCGTGTTTGTTCCAGTAGTTTTGGTATTAAGCGTTCTCACCTTTTTAATATGGTTGTTTTCCGGTGTAGAGAATGCTCTAACACATGCCCTCCTGTCTTCTGTGGCCGTTCTTGTAATTGCTTGTCCTTGCGCTCTGGGCTTGGCAACACCCACCGCAATTATGGTAGGAATTGGCAAGGGAGCCGAAAACAACATACTCATTAAAGATGCAGAAAGTTTAGAGCTAGGACACAAAGTAAATGCCGTTGTTTTTGATAAAACAGGCACAATTACCGAAGGAAAAACAACCGTAACCGACTTGAACTGGCTGCAAACAGAAAAAACGGAATTCTATAGCTCCATTCTTCTTTCTCTGGAGTCAAAATCAGAACATCCTCTTGCTTCGGCAATGGTAAACAAGCTTCTCGAAACTGGAGTATCTCCTCATTCTCTACCTCATTTTGAAAGCCTTACTGGAAAAGGTATCAAGGGATTTACATCGGATGAAAAGCTTTTTCTTGCTGGAAATGAAAGACTCCTAAATGAATATTCACTCCAAATCCCAACATCCGCTCAATTTAAAATCGACCAGTGGAAAAGCGAAGCCAAGACCGTTGTTTACTTCTTTAATGAGGAAGAAGTTCTAGCCATACTTGCCCTTTCTGACCAAATTAAGGCATCCTCCCAAAAGGCTATCGAGCGCTTAAGAAAAGAAGGCATGGAGGTCTATATGCTCACTGGCGACAATCACCAGACGGCAGAAGCCCTAGCCAAGAATGTAAGCTTAACCGATTTCAAGGCAGATATGCTCCCTCAAGACAAAGCTAATTTTATTAAAGACTTACAAGACAGAGGAAAAATAGTGGCAATGGTTGGAGACGGCATCAATGATTCGCAGGCTCTCGCTTTGGCGGATGTGAGTATCGCTATGGGAAAAGGATCTGACATTGCTATGGAAGTTGCGTCTATTACTCTTTTAACTTCCGATTTAGAATCCGTTCCGAAAGCACTTAAACTCTCCGGCCTAACGGTAAAAGGAATTCGTCAGAATCTATTTTGGGCCTTCGTTTACAACATCATTGGCATTCCGATTGCTGCTGGAATTTTATATCCTTTTAACGGCTTTTTATTGAGTCCTATGATTGCTGGAGCCGCCATGGCACTGAGCTCTGTTTCTGTAGTTTCAAATAGTTTGAGATTGAAGACAATTCAGTTATGACGTTTTCCACCCTACTTTTCCCTTTATTCTATCCTTCACATCCAAAAAATTCAAAGGGTAAAAAGTTCAATATTCTATAAGTTCAAACCACAATATTGCAATGTATTTTCTTTAGATGGATGTATTTTTAGGCTCAAATTAATACCATTTTATAATGACTCAGTTTAAATACAAGACCTCGATTAAGTGCAACGGATGTATTGAAAAAGTAGGTCCAGAATTAAATGCAACCCATGGAATTGAAAAGTGGGAAGTAGATTTAACCCATCCCGATAGAATTTTAACCGTTGAATTCCAGTCCGATTCGGATGAAGCCATTCTCAATTCTGTTCGAAAAGCAGGCTTTCAAATTAGTGCACTCTAACAGTATTGCTTTAAAGGAGCGTAAAATTAAATTCAGAAAAATCTACTAAATTATACGAATGTCGCATTCCTGACTTGAATGTTAGCTTGGATGACAGACTTTCGCTAAACCAATTTTTTAAACTGAGACTATTTATGAAAAAATTAATAGGAGGCCTTATCGCTTTAACGGCTCTTTTGCCCATCCACCTAAAAGCACAAGGCTGTTCAGATGCCGGTGTTTGCACTGCAGGACATATTACTTCTGGAACACTTCAAAACGATCCTATATTAAAGCTTGGGACCATCTTCGGTGTAGGCGAAAATGATGTTTCGTACTTCGACTTAGAAGCCAATTACAGTCACCCATTAAACGCCACCAATAGTCTTCAGATAAAACTCCCTTATCGTTTTATTTCAGGTGATATTGGCAATGTAAGCGGACTCTCAGACCTCACCTTAAGTTGGTCTAGAGCTTGGAGACCCGAGAAAGAGTGGCAAGTAAGTACTGTCTTTGGCGTGAAAATACCCACGAATGATGGCAATAAAGATGCGCTTCCAATGGCGTATCAGACTTCCTTGGGCACCTTTGACCTACTTGCGGGAGTAAGTATTCGCAATCGTAGTTTCCTTGGCTCAGTAGCCTTTCAACTCCCATTAACACAGAACAACAACCAATACGAACCAAATCCATTCGAAGTTCAACCGATCTATGAAAGCACTCGGAATTTTGAAAGAGCTCCTGATTTAGTTGTGCGTTTGGGACAGGTTTTTGACAATCCAAACAACAAATGGCATTTCAATTATTCTCTTTTAACCATAATTCATACTCAAGATGACAGTTATGACGCCTTCTTCCCTACGGGAGATGTTCGTTTGCCAATCGCAAACAGCCAAGGATTCACAGCCAATATAACCGGTGGAATTTCCTACGCAGTAAATGAAAAAGATAGAGTTGAATTTGAATTCGGAAGGCCCATAGCCATAACAACCAGTCGTCCTGATGGTCTTATTCGTCTTTTTGTTGGAGGCTTGCGTTGGTCTAGACGTTTCTAATCCTCATAAATAAGCCTTTTTTCTTTCAACGCAGAAAGATAAGCTCACTAATGTTTTTCCCAGAATGGTGCTCGCCTGATTATTCTCTATTGAAAGTAGATGCAAGAAAAAGCAAACTCAAAGTGATTAATCCGTTGAGCGCCAATATTTCAAATCCGAGGGTAAGATTAAAATATTGAGTAAACCAACTATTTAGCAACCAACTTAAGATGGGCGAAACAATGGCCACGGAAGGAATTATCCATTTATTTTGAATTTGAGCCTTTGTAAAAATGCCAAAAACAAAAAGACCCAATAAAGGCCCATAAGTGTAACCCGCTGCCTTAAATAGATCAGAAACTACATGCTCATTCACTACATATCTAAAGCCTACAACCACTAAGATCAGTACAACTGAGAATCCAATGTGCACCGCTTTTCGGGTAGAAACTTGACTCTCATTAATTTCTAAAATATCTACACAAAAACTGGTTGTTAAAGATGTTAATGCAGAGTCTGCACTCGAATAAGCTGCGGCAATGAGACCAATAATAAAGAGCGCTGCCAATAATGCACTTCCATTTTCCATTACAATGCTTGGGAAAAGTTGATCTCCTTTAACATCCAATTCGTTTAACTCTGCATACTCACTTAAAAATAAGCCCAAAACCATGAAAAGTAGGTTCACAAAAACTAAGACAATGCTGAACCAAAACATATTCCGTTGACTTTCTTTCAAACTTCTACAGCTTAGATTCTTTTGCATCATATCTTGGTCTAAGCCTGTCATTACTAGGGTAATCAAAGCTCCAGACAAAAAGTATCGAACGAAATGGGTAGGTTCTTTTAGACTATCAAAAACAAAGATTTTCGACTTAGGACT
>CALCFH010000197.1 GCA_937900215.1 uncultured Cryomorphaceae bacterium | reverse complement strand
GGTATTTCGCTTTCGGCCTTTTTTATAGAGTCGGAAGGTTTTTGGAAGCTTTCTCTTCGTTCAAAAGGCGATGTGGATGTAAATCAAATGTCGCGTGCGCTATTTAATGGTGGCGGACATAAGAATGCAGCAGGGGGGAAATACATCGGTTCTATAGAATCGGCCATTGAGGCCATTGAAAAATACTTAGATGAGAATATTTAATCTACATGTTTATATCAGCACACTATTGCTCATCTCTTTAGTTTCGGCTTGCAGTAGCTGCAGCAGTCATTCGGCCAATCCTTCCAATACCGAACATCAAGTATATTCTACCGATTCGTTGACCGAAGGCCGCATCAAGGCACAACGTACTTTTTTACGTCAAGAAAGAGCAGAAATAGACTCCTTCATAAAGAACAAAAATTGGAGCATGGAGCGCACGGGTACCGGTCTCTATATTCAAAACTTTCCTTCTATACCTTCCGCTAGAACTCCAGCTTATGGAGATTATGTAACGGTAGCCTATTCTTCTTTTTTGTTGGATGGAAGTGCTTTGTATTCTAGTGATAGTACAGGTGCATTAAAATGGAGGATTGAAAAAGACGATTCGGTCCCTATTGGATTGCACGAGGCAGTGCTTAAAATGAACGAGGGCGACTCTTCCCGAGTGATTCTTCCCTCTCATTTGGCTTATGGAATTGGAGGAGATCAGCTAAAGGTTCCGCTTAAAGCGGCGGTTTTATTTAAGTTGAGACTAATTTCCTTTAGTACACCTTAATTTATTCTCAATATTCCGTTCCTTCGTAGCCCTAAAAAATCATCTTAAAAGAATGAAAAAGTTTTTTGTTGCGGCATGTACCGCATTAGCTGTAATTTCTTGTAATTCACAAAACAAGGTTACTGTAAATGGCGAAAAAATGAAATTAGAAGATGGGCTGTATGCTCATTTTGAAACCACCCAAGGAGATATCCTAGTTCAACTAGAGTACCAAAAGGTGCCTATGACAGTGGGCAACTTTGTTGCACTTGCAGAAGGAACTATGACTGAAGGAACTGCTGCTGGCAAGAAATTCTACGATGGAACCCTATTTCATAGAGTTATTCCAGGCTTTATGATTCAAGGTGGAGATCCAATGGGAAGCGGTCAGGGCGGACCAGGTTATTCTTTTCCAGATGAATTTGATCCGAGCCTTCGCCACGATGGCCCCGGTATTTTAAGTATGGCCAATTCAGGTCCTGCTACCAATGGTAGTCAGTTCTTTATAACACACGGTCCTACGGCTCATCTAGACGATCGCCACAGTATTTTTGGTAAAGTGGTGAAAGGTCAAGACATTGTTGTTAAAATTGGCGATGTAGCTAGAAGTCCGCAAGACAAGCCAAATGATGATGTCATAATCAACAAGCTTACTATTGTTAGAACGGGTAAAGATGCCAAGAGCTTTGATGCGATGGCTGCTTTTAATGAGGGCAAGAAAGCCTTTGATGAAAAAGAAAGAGTTGCGAAAGAGGAGCAAGAGAAATTGAACGCCGCTCTTTTTGAAGGTATGGAGCGCACTCCAAGCGGATTGGGGTATAAAATCACCGAAAAAGGAACTGGCGTTCGTCCAACTCCAGGCCAATTGTTAGATGTACACTACGCTGGATATTTGGCAGACGGTACTTTATTCGACACTTCTATTAAGGCGTTGGCGGAAGAAAAGGGAACCTACGATCCAAGACGTGAGCCCTATGCTCCTTTCCAAGTTGAATTGGGACCGAATGCACGTGTAATTGAAGGTTGGAAAGAAGGATTGTCTCTTATGTCTGTTGGCGACAAAGCCCGTTTTGTTATTCCAGCCAACTTAGCCTATGGAGCCCGAGGCGCAGGAGGAGTAATTCCACCAAACGC
>CALCFH010000196.1 GCA_937900215.1 uncultured Cryomorphaceae bacterium | reverse complement strand
CCGCTCCTGTTTCAACGCGAATAATATGTCCATTATCAACTAATAATTGAACGGATTGCGGGCTAAGAGCCACTCTTTTTTCTTGTAGGCAGGTTTCCTTAGGAACGCCAATGTCCAAGCTTCTTTTGTGCCTTTTTACTTCAAGAACTTCTTCCTGAGGCAGGCCATAGAGAGATAAATCTAGAAAACCGGGTTTACTCATAGTACTTAAAATCGAATCAATCGAGAATGGGTGGATATTGTTTCAATTTGTACGGCCAGAAAATCAGCTGGTAGGATACCCTGTACATTTTCGGGCCATTCAACAAGGCACAAATCTCCTGAGTAAAAATACATCTCTGCGCCCAAATCTAGCGCCTCTTTTTCGGATCGTATGCGATAGAAATCGAAGTGATATACCGTTTCGTTTTGAGTTACTTGGTATTCCTGAACAATGGAAAAAGTTGGACTAGACACGGCAGACCTACATCCTAAATACGAGCAGATGGCAGAGACCAAAGTGGTTTTGCCGGCTCCCATGTCACCATACAATGCAATTACCCCTTTTCTCTTTTCTTGCAAGAGAGAATGCGCCACCGCTGTCAGGTCTGAGACTTGATTTACCTCAATAGAATTTTTCATTTCCACCCAACAAAGGTATCTATACCGAAGGGCTTTGATGTACTTTTGCAGCATGTCTGAAAAGCTTCCCAAATTTTTAATCGGAGACAATACCGATCATCCGGATACTGTCTTCATTATACATGCACATTACCCTAGATTTATTCTTGACTTAGACACTGAGGAGATAGAATGGATGGAGGATATTGAGGTAGAAGATGAGAATGAATTAACCGATGAACTCGTTAAACTCTTGCAAGAAGCCGAAGAGTTCTATCAGCGTGAGCTAGATAGATACGAGAAAGAAGACGAGGAAGAGTAATATTCTACATCTTTGTTTTTAAAGCGTCCGATTTTCCGAGATTTAGTCTTGCTTGCTTGGCCAGTAGTTCTAAGTCAACTCGGACACGTAATGGTGGGTGTGGCAGACAGTGTCATGATAGGCCAGACAGGTACCATTCCGCTTGCGGCCTCTTCTTTTGCCAATAGCCTTTTTGTAATCTTATTGGTTTTTGGCATTGGTGTTTCCTTTGGATTAACGCCATTGGTTGCTGAAGCCGATGGAAGTAAAAACGAGACTAAGCTCACTCTATTATTGGGGAATGGCTTGCTGGTCAACTCATTCGTTTCTGTTATTCTGGTTGCTCTGCTCTTCTTAGGCATTCCTTTCATGGATTTGCTTGGACAAGATGAAGAGGTGCTTGCACTTGCTAGGCCCTACTTGCAGAGCATAACCCTAAGTGTAATTCCACTTATGGTTTTCTTAGCACTAAAGCAGTTCGCTGAAGGATTGAGTGATACCAAGATGGCCATGATTATTACCATCGGGGCCAACCTTTTAAATGTTCTTCTTAACTACCTTTTCATTTTTGGAAAGGCAGGATTACCAGAAATGGGATTACTCGGTGCGGGTTATGCTACATTAATTTCAAGAGTAGTAATGGCCATCGCTATGTTTATCTATATCGCTCGTAGCACGAAGTTTAAAAGCTTTGTAGACGGATTGGATCTCAAGAGGTACAACAAAGCTATGGTTATCCGCATTTTAAAAATTGGCGTTCCTTCTGGTTTGCAGTATATTTTTGAGGTAGGTGCTTTTGCCATTGCAGCAGTTCTTATTGGCACCATTTCTCCTATCTCCCTTGCGGCCCATCAGATTGCCATTAGTTTGGCATCGGTAAGTTATATGGCGGCTTCGGGAATTGCAGCGGCGGCAACTGTGCGCATTGGCAATGAAAGGGGAAGAAAGAATTTTACGGCTATCCGTGAGGCGGGAAATGCAGCCCTTTTGCTCTCTATTGCGTTAATGACTTTTGCCGGATTGGTGCTTTTCTTCGGTAGAAACCTATTGCCCAGTTTTTATACAGATGAAGTGGAGGTGCTGAGACTGAGCACTTCGCTCCTTATTGTAGCCGTTATTTTTCAAATCTCAGATGGACTTCAAGTAGTTGGATTGGGAATGCTAAGGGGCTTGTCGGATGTGAAACTGCCAACCGGAATTACCTTCTTTTCATATTGGATAGTGAGTCTGCCTCTATGCTGGTTAACAGGCATCTATCTGAACGGTGGTGTTTTAGCTATTTGGATTTGCTTGGCGACGGGTTTAACCTTAGCAGCCGTGTTGTTGGTTTGGAGATTTCGGGTTTTAACCAAATGGGTGGCTACAGCTGAACTATAATTCAGCACTTTTAGCTCTTGTGGTGCTGACGCCATCCAACCGAATAAAGGCGAACGGCAGATTCCCAAAGTGTTTCAAATTGTTTTAAAAAAGAAGAGGCTAATTCTGCATCTTCAATAATTACAAGGTTTTCTTCATTAAAGCGCTCAGCGCTTCGGGTCCAGTTATAACTACCCGTATAGGTATACGTGCCATCAATGATCATGAATTTATGATGCATATGATGTTTTGAATCATCTACCTTCAGGTCTAATCCAGACCGTACCAATGCCCTTATGTCTGATCCTTTGTCGTGTACCTTTTCATTGTCTGTGAGAATGCGAATCTTCATACCTTTTCTATGTGCGTTTAAAAGGCTTTGGAGGATGCGATCGTCGCTAATGGTAAAGACGCAAACAACAATCTCTTCTTTGGCATTTTCAATCCCGTCTTGAATGGCATGCAGACAATCCATGCCTGGAGAAAAGAAGACTGTATTTGACATATTGGTATCTTAAAATTTCATCGGAATATAAAAAAGAACCTATCGAAAAAGTGTAATGGCCCCAATTCTAGATTCTGTAGATCCGTCTTCGAATTCAATTTCGCATATATAGCTGTAAACGCCAATAGGACAATCGCCCTCAAGATTGTTCTTTTGTCCATTCCAAGCCATATTCGGATTGTTTGTCTCGAAGGTTTTCTCTCCCCAACGGTTCCAAATCTGGAGATGGAATTGTACAAATCCGGTAGCTCTAACAAAGAAAAAGTCGTTGTTTCCATCGCTGTTCGGACTAAAGGCATTGGGTATATACAATTTTAATGGAGGTTGCACACGCACTTGAATAGAAAAGGTGTCGGTGCATCCCAAATCATTGGTTGCAATCTGCCTTATGATGAAGTTTCCAGAATCTCTATAAGTATGAATAAAGGAAGGACTGTTGCTGTATTGCGTTCCATCGCCCATGTCTATTACCCAGTTGACTACATCGCTTGAGGAGCTGTCTGTTACGGTAAAAAAGGCTTGAAAATAATTTGAGAGGGTTTTGTCAATACTAAAGCCGGCTCTGGGCTTTGGCAAGATCCGAATGGCATTGCTAAAAACATCTGTAAGAGTTGCCAAACATCCTGTATCCGCTACCACAGTATGCGTTATAGTGAAAAGTCCAGCTGTGTTGTAAGTATGAATGGGGTTTGGATCGGTAGAGGTAAATCCATCCCCAAAATCCCAAAAGTGAGAGAGCGGTGTTTGAGCGAAACTACTGTCTCTAAACTCAACCGCATACGGGAGACAGGCTTCAGCAGTGGGCACTATAGAATTGAGTTCAGGACGAGTATAAAGTTGAATGTTGGTTTGTGTTGAGGCAGTACATCGGAAGTCTTTTACCTCTAAATTCAACTGAAATGGACCATTGCTTGGGAGTGGCGGGATATTGAGTGGATTTCCCTGATAATTTACACCGTTGAGCTGCCATCTAAACTCGGCATCGGGTCCGTAGTTTCCCGTTGCTGTGGCAATTAGCTGCTGATTGTCTGAGCAGAAATCTCCGCTCACCACTATTTCCGGATTGAGTGGATAATTCACTTGATACTCTTCCCAACTAGAGTCGGCACAAAGGGTTCCTCGGTTAATGACTAAGGAAACAATATAGGTTCCCGTGTCTGAAAAAGTATAGCTTGGAAAAGGATCTGTGCTTGTAGAATTCGGATTGTTGGTATCTCCAAAATACCAGAGAAAGGTAGAAGCGCCCGTATTGGTTTGGGAAAAGGGAATCGTTAAGCCATTGCAAGTGGTATTAACACCTAGATCTTGCTGGGCAGTCACTTGCAGGGCTACGTTGGATGTGCATTGAACTACATTGAATTGAAAATCTCTACGATAGGTGTTCAATAAAACTCCATTTCTGAATTCGGAAACACAGACCGCAAACACAAACTGACCAATCAGGTTTGGAATGCCTGAAATAAGACCAGTGTTGGGATTTATAGAAATGGCTGGATTAGCAGGCAACGGACTCGTTTGAGAGTAGGGAGTAATAAAGGGTACTGGTGTAAATGGAGGAGGGGTGCTGGGAATAGGGGCAGGTGTAGCCTGACTTCCGCCATGCAAAGGAGAGCAAAGCGAATAATAGAGACTGTCACCATCCGGATCTATGGCAGAATTATCGAAGTTGATGTCGTTGCCTATACAGAGCACCACCGGAGGTACATTCTGAAAAACAGGACTGGAGTTGCAGTTAAAATCATTAGCAGGAATCTCTATTGTATAGGTATTCCCCCATGTTCCGGGCGCGGATATATTGGAAATGGTTGCATTCCGACAGCATCGTTGATGGCTTAATATATAGCCAGCAGGAGAAGGGGGCAGAACGGTGGTTGTGGTATAATCTAGGTATTCAGTGCAGGCAGTAGGCGGAGCCTGAAGACAAGGATTTGTTGTTTGATTGCTCAGTTGGACAGCTTGCCCATTGGGTTGGAGAAAAATTTGCCGCACTAAGAAAGGATTTGATAGGTCGCCATTGAAGACGGCAACCGAAACAGAGTCGTCGAAATCGGCACCCAAAGCGCTAAAGCAATCTCTGTAAATACGCACTTTCAGCTCGTAATTATTTGATCCCAAACAGAGATACTCTATCTGTCCACCCACTAAATGAGCAGAATAAGTCCAGAACGGACTGATTCCAAGTAGAATAAACAGTAAGGTCCTCATGCGCTACTAAATTAGTCTTAAAAGGAGTGCTTCACAAGCACAAGACATTGCACATTCCGTATACAAAGGGTAAGTTGTTTGGTTCGAGGGAAAGATTTAGAACCATCTTTTTGTATTCGTTATTTAGCGTGTTTTGGTGAGGATGAGAAGAATTTGACATAGGATGGTAGAAGAACTTAAGGCATTTTGATTATTGTTTTGGAAAAACCCAAGCCAATGGAGGCATTCGGTTGTATAGGGGCAAAGGAAGGACTTGAGGCATATCAAGGGGTAAGTTAAAATACACTTGCAAAAAACAATGTATTCTTACCCAATCATCTCCAAAAAAGGAATGGGCGGTGCGTAGCCTTTTTGTTCGAAATAAGATTTTACATTTCCTGTTGAAGCGGCGAGAATAAAATCTCCACCCCAAGCGCCAAGCGATTTAATTTGACCATCAAAATCGCTGAAAAGCTTTGCTTGTATGGGTTCTTTTCCAATTAATTTGCCCGTAATTGCTTCGTGTTCTTTTATGAGCTTCTGGAAGTGCGTAAGCTCTTGACAATGCAGTATAGCTAGACTTAAGTCAGAAAGCTGTTCAATAATTTGGTTGGATGGCGGCTGCTCTTGCAAAAAACGTTTCACCTCTTTTGAACTAGACTGTTTTTGTCCTAAATAAACAAAATACAATTGATTACTAAAAGGAGGTTGGAAGGAAACGGCTTGATATTCTCCTTTATCGGCCTTGAGAACATAAGCGAGTGCTTTCCTTTCAAATGCGACAGCCACATCATAGCCGCTGCCAAGCTGCGATTTTCTGAATAATTCTAACGGCTTTGTTTTACTCCATTTAGCAATATTGCTAATTAAGCTGGAGCTACTCCCAAGTCCCCATTCTCTCGGAAATTCCAACTGAGTTTGCACAGAAACACCTTTCCATTTTCTGCTGCCAAAGGCATCCTGCAAAAGGCTTTTCAGGAATTCAGCCTTTTCAGTATCACTTGAACTCAGGATTTTTAATGAAGAATTAAATTGTACTTCTAACCACTTTTCATCTTTCTCATCGAGTGCTGTCCATAATAGACCTTCCACACCTTCGTCCATTTCTATAGAAATAGATTGTCCGAGTTTGGTGGGTAAAGCCAAGGAAAGCGCTCCAAAAAGCACAGAATATTCGCTCGTTAGCATTAGCTTGCCTGAGCTGTAATAATACTCTTTAGGAGTTGATTTTCTAATGGTTTCTTCCAACAAAAGCCTCGTAAGAGATTCTACGGAGATCGCAGAACTTGCGCACTACTTCATTGTGTGCAACTACTTTATCTGAGAAAAAACGGACCATTGTTTCCCTTTCTTGATCTGTTGCCTCTAGCTGATTTAAAATATTGAAAAGGTGCATTTTCATATGGCCTTTCTGAATACCCGTAGTAACTAAAGCACGCAGAGCACCAAAATTTTGGGCCAATCCTGAAGCCGCCACAATCATCATGAGTTCCTCCGCATTTGGATTCCCCAACATTTCATGAGCCAGTTTAACAAGCGGATGAAGACTGGTAAGTCCGCCTACCGTTCCCAAGGCTAAGGGCAGTTCAATCCAAAAATAAAAGTGTCCATCTTTTACGGTACAATTGGTAAGGCTTTGGTATCGGCCATTTCGAGAAGCGTAGGTATGACCAGCGGCTTCCACGGCTCTAAAATCGTTTCCTGTAGCAATAACTACAGCATCAATACCATTGAAAATGCCTTTGTTGTGGGTGGTGGCGCGGTATCTTTCGATTTGGGCAATGCGTACTGCACGCTGAAATTTCTCAACAAATTCAGTAGGACTGATACCCGATCCATCTTGGAGCTCTTCTATTGGGCAAGAGACTTCCGCACGTACAATGCATTCAGGTGTATAGTTTGAAAGGATGCACATGACAATTTGCACCTCTGGGTTCTCATTTGCCGAAGGAGCTTCAGAGGAGATTACACTTCTAAGCGTTTTGGCAATTTGTTCTAAACAACTATTGATAAAGTTGGCACCCATAGAATCACAGGTTTCGAACTTCACTTGAATTTGAAAGTAACCTGGCTCAGCATCAGAGCGATCAACGAGTTCTAATTCCTTTATTCCCCCTCCGCGATTGCGCATATTGGCGGTTATGTCGCTGCAATCTTCTAGGAATTTAGTTTCATTGGATTCTATCACACCTCTTAACCAATCGGCATTTCCATTGTAAATGAAATGCACATGACCAATTTTTAGGGTAGAGATGACTGTAGTTTTAAATCCACCTCTTGATTTCCAAAAGCTTGCGGCCTTAGAGGCAGCGGCAACTACAGAGCTTTCTTCAATGGCCATAGGAAGGGTATATATCTTCCCATTAATCAGAAAGTTGGGCGCTATTCCAAACGGCAGATAATAGTTGCTTATGGTATTCTCGATGAAATCATCGTGCAGCTTTTGAACTTTAATATCATCATGCCAATAGGATTTTAAAAGCTCAATGGCTTTTTCAGGATTCTTAAAATGGTGGTTCGCCAACCATTCAATTTTTGCTTCTTTCGATAGTTTGGAAAATCCCTTTACTGCTCCGCTCATTGTTTTCGTTTTCTGATGAACTTTAACCCTCTTAACTGCATAAAAGTTTAGTTGGCTCCTCCCGAAAAGAGCGTAAGTGTTCCTTGTCGATTGAAGCTTTGTCCGTGCGAGTCTTTAGAGGTTATGATGTAGAAATACGTACCATCGGCAACTTTATTGCCATTCATGGTTCCATTCCAGCCCGATTCTTTCGTTGCCCAATCGGTCCAAGTATAGACTTCTTGTCCAAACCGAGTAAAAATCTTGCCTTGAAAGTCAATGAGATTGGGCACCCCTTGGTAGGTAATATTGAAGAAGTCGTTGACACCATCTCCGTTGGGAGTGAAGACATTAGGCACTTCAAATTCTGTGCTGTCTTCTGGAATGATGGGTGGTTCTATATAGCAGTAGACTTCATAGTCGAATGAAATGGAATCTCTGCAACCATTGGCATTTAGAACTACCAGTGTTACGGGGTAGATTCCGCAGGTATCGTAGCTGAAAATCGGATTAACATCGGTACTAGTTTGTCCGTTGCTGGTCCAGAAGTGCTGTACGGCTCCCTCGCTATTGTCGAAGAACTCTTGATAGACCAGAACACTGTCATAATACACATCGTTAACGCCTAGTGCGGCTGCGACCACATTCCCCAAACTACCAACTACAACCGTATCTATTTGGAGGCAGCTATTGGTATCGGTTACCACTACCGCGTACTTTCCAGGCGGAATACCATAGGCGGTATCTTGAAATCGTTGTACGCTGCTCGCCCAAATAATACTGTCGTTTACATCTACCAGAAAGCAATTGTAGCGATAGGGATTTTGATCGAACAGATCTATAAACACAATTCCATTGGGTTCGTTTTCACAAGAAGGCTGTATTTCAGCCGATTGAAGATCAGGTAGATAGAGCGTAATGGTGTCTGAAATAATGGCCCCACCGCAGATAGATGACTGTACTCTAAAAGTTTCTACAGTCCCTTGCGGTAGATTTACAAATAGGCTGTCGCCCGTACTGAATAAATTTCCACTTGAATCGTACCAATCGATATCATTAAAAACACTTGGGTTGTAGGCGATTTGTTGGATGGTATACCCATTGGAGGCTGTAGGAATAAAAGCATAGCCCTCATTGGAGGTTGTCCAGACGGGATCTGAAAAATTTCTACCCGGCACAACGTGTGCAACAGTGCCTGAGGCATTTTGAAGCCCATGTATGGCGGCACCATTATTCCAAGTAACACAAAGCGGTTTATCTCGGATGTGTGTTTCTATTCTAAAGGAGCCTTCGTACAAAAGAATTTGGTCGGTGAAAAGATCTCCCGTGCAACTGAACATTGGAATTTGGCAGAAAGAAATGGTGAAAATTCGATTAGGGGCATTGCCAGAAACACCATATTCTATAGTGCCTCCAACACCAGGATTGATGTCTTGCCAAGGGCACATTATGGAGTTCGGCTGGGCATTGCCTGCATTGGGAATGTTCGCGTTAATTTGCCAAGGACTGCCTCCGCCAGCAACACCGGTATTGAAGGTTACGTAATTGTTAGAGCTAATCACAAGCTCGGTATAGGCAACGCCGTAAAATTCAAAAGGAAATCCAATAGGGATAACTGCGCTAAACTGGTCGTCGCTCAATGAAACAACCGTAGAAGACGAAATACTTTTAAAGCCACTCGAGATATAGTGATTTTCGCCTGGACAAAGAACCGTATCACTTGGTAAATTGAATTGTGCGCGCAATGGTTGGCACAGCAGAATCAAACTTAATATAGGCCACTTGAGACGAAGTAGGAACGGCATATGGATGGTAAATTATAGAACAGTAAAAATAGTGACTATTAAGCGTTAACAACTCTCTAGTTTAGTGTACTATCGCAATGCCTTAGTTCAACGCCAAGTTTCTATTTTTGAACGAACAGTATGAGTACGTATTTAGATCAATTAAATCCAGCACAAAAATCGGCTGTGTTGGCCACCGAAGGACCAGTAATGGTTATTGCCGGAGCGGGTTCGGGTAAGACGAGAGTTTTAACCTACCGCATTGCCTATCTAATGGAAAGAGGCGTAGACTCCTTTAACATACTCTCGCTCACTTTTACGAATAAGGCAGCGAGAGAGATGAAGGAAAGAATTGCCCGTTTGGTGGGTGATTCAGAAGCCAGAAACCTCTGGATGGGGACATTCCACTCTGTTTTTGCCCGAATTCTTCGGGCCGAAGGACATCATTTGGGCTATCCATCCAACTTTACCATTTATGATACAGAAGATGCCAGGAAGGTCATAACCAATCTGATTAAGGAGATGAATCTCGACAAAGAGATTTATAAGCCCAAAACAGTTCAAAATAGGATATCGGCTTTCAAGAACAATCTAATTACGCCCAAGATTTACGATAGAAGGGAAGAGTTAATAGCTCAAGACAGCGCAGCAAAGATGCCACTCATGGGTTCTCTGTATACCGCCTATTTAGATCGTTGTTTTAGATCAGGAGCCATGGATTTTGATGATTTGTTGTTGAAAACAAATGAATTATTGGCCAAATTTCCAGCAGTTCTTGCCAAATACCAAGACCGATTTAAATACATAATGGTAGACGAGTATCAAGATACCAATCATTCTCAATACATCATTGTAAAAGCCCTGGCTTCTAGATTTGAGAACGTATGTGTGGTTGGAGACGATGCTCAGAGTATTTACTCCTTCAGAGGAGCAAATATTCAAAATATTCTGAACTTTAATAGAGATTATCCAGAGGCCAATATTTATAAGCTAGAGCAGAATTATAGATCCTCTCAGCACATTGTTAAAGCGGCAAACTCTATTATAGCGCACAACCAAGATCAGCTTCAAAAGAAAGTATGGACATCCAATGAAGAAGGCGAGTTAATTACGGTTTTTAAGGCAATAAGCGATTACGAAGAGTCAAATTACGTAAGTGAACAAATCTTTGAGTGGTCACAGCGCAATCAATGGCATTATGGAAACTTTTCCATACTGTACCGCACCAATGCTCAGTCAAGATCGTTTGAAGACGCCCTTCGTAGGAGAAACATTCCCTATCGAATTTATGGGGGCTTGAGTTTTTATCAAAGAAAGGAAGTCAAAGATGTGCTAGCGTATTTCCGCTTAGCCCTGAATAATAATGATGAAGAGGCGTTTCGACGAGTGGTAAATTTGCCCAAGAGAGGCATTGGCGACACAACATTGGATAGGCTAAATGTACTAGCTCAAGAGAATAGAGTTAGTCTTTTTGAGGTGGCGGAGAATGCCATTCTTAGCTCACAAGCGGGCATACAAGCGGCTACCTGCAAGCGTTTGGCAGACTTTTGTGCGGCTATAAGATCCTACGCCGTTGAAATTGAAAAGAGAGATGCCTTTTCTGCTGCAGATTACGTAGTGAGAGGAAGCGGCTTGTTGCGTGAGATGGAGGAGGATAAAACCCCAGAAGGGGCTTCACGTGTTCAGAACGTAGAGGAACTTCTCAATGCCATTCAAGATTTTGCCGACGGGCAGTTGCAGATAGAAGATGGAGATCCTTCTTTGAGCAACTTTGTACAAGATATTGCGCTGATTACAGATGCAGATAATTCGGGTGAGGACGATGGAAAAAAAGTAGCCCTTATGACCGTGCATTTGGCTAAAGGACTGGAGTTTCCATGCGTATTTGTAGTGGGTATGGAAGAGAGTCTTTTCCCAAGTATGATGGCCATGAATACGCGTACGGAGTTAGAAGAAGAAAGAAGATTATTCTATGTGGCACTCACACGCGCTGAGAAGAAAGCATTTCTTACCTATGCCCATTCGCGGTTTAGATGGGGGAAGACCATCGATTGCGAACCCAGTAGGTTTATTGATGAAATAGATGAACAGCATTTAGATTTGCAAATTCCCGATTTCAATCCCTTCTCTGATGAGACTTTTTTGCCATACTCAGGCTCAGGTTTTGGAAAAGGATCGAGTGCCCGTTTTCAGAAAAAACTCAATAAGTCGGAACCACCTAAGACAGTAGATAAACCCACCATTCCACCTGTAAAAGGAATGAGACCCTTATCTTCGTCCGATGCTATTCCTTCGTATGAACGCGGACAAGGGTTGAAGGAAGTAGTGAAAGGAATGCGCGTTCAACACGCTCGTTTTGGTACAGGAACCGTAACCTTTGTAGAAGGGGAGGGTCCGAATGCAAAGGCCACGATACAATTTGATCATGGCGAAGAGAAAAAGCTCCTAATGAAATTTGCAAAGCTTAAAACAGTATAATTCAATGTAAGCTCTTAATGGAATACAATTCAACAAGACCTCATTTAATCATTCCTGAATACGGAAGAAATGTTCAGAGTATGATACAAGATTGCAAGGCAATTAAAGACCGTGAACAACGGAATTTAGCAGCCCAAGCGATCATTGAAATTATTGGCAATCTCAATCCACATTTGAGAGATACGCCTGATTACAGACATAAATTATGGGATCATCTATTCATAATGAGCAATTTTGAATTGGATGTAGACAGTCCATTTCCCATTCCAGAAAAATCTACGTTTGAGAGCAAGCCCAACTTGGTTCCTTACCCGGCCAGAAGTTCAAGGTTTCGCCATTACGGCAATATTGTAAAGTCTTTAGTAGAGTATGCTGTAACTCTTGAAGATTCTGATCCGAAAAAAGAAGTGCTTATTCATCAGATTGCATGTCAGATGAAGAAATCCTATCTGGTTTGGAACAAAGACACTGTGCAAGATGATTTGATTTTCAGTGAGTTAAAATTGATATCAAAGGGAAGGTTGACTATCAGTGAAGACATGAGTCTTCCGAGTCAACAGGCGCTAGCTAACAGCTTGCCTATTCCAGAAAAGCCAGCAAGAACCAACTCTAAGCGTCCACGTCCAGCAACAAATACTAAATCCAAAAACAAGAAATTTCGCAGACCGAATAACAACGGCTAAACAGTATGGAAACATTTAAAATTACAGGTGGCAAAAGATTAAAAGGAGAGATAACTCCTCAGGGCGCAAAGAATGAGGCGTTGCAAATACTCTGTGCCGTTTTATTGACAGACGAAGAAGTGAGCATCGATAATATCCCAGATATTCACGATGTAAATAGACTCATTGAAATACTTTCTGACCTAGGAGTAGTGGTTAGAAAAAATGACAAAGGATCGTATTCTTTTAAAGCAGATAACATCAATCTAGATTACTTAGAGTCCGATGTTTTCCGTAAAAAAGGAAGCTCATTGCGCGGTAGTATTATGATAGTTGGTCCGCTCTTAGCCCGTTTTGGAAAAGGATTTATTCCCAAGCCCGGTGGAGATAAGATTGGAAGAAGAAGGTTGGATACCCATTTTATCGGTTTTCAGAAATTGGGCGCGCGCTTTCGATTTAGAGCGGAAGAAGCATTTTATGGCGTAGAGGCTGAAAAGCTAATTGGGAATTACATTCTTCTTGACGAAGCCTCTGTAACAGGTACAGCCAACGTACTTATGGCGGCCGTATTGGCAGAAGGTACCACAACTATATACAATGCAGCTTGCGAACCCTATTTACAACAGCTTTGTAAGATGTTGGTCAGAATGGGGGCGATCATTGAGGGGATAGGTTCTAACCTACTTAAAATTCAAGGGGTAAGCTCTCTAAAAGGAACTACGCATCGCATCTTGCCTGATATGATTGAAGTAGGTTCATACATAGGACTTGCCGCCATGACTCAGAGTGAGTTAATAATAAAAGATTGTGGCTATGAGCATTTGGGTGTAATTCCAGATGTGTTTTCAAAACTGGGTATTCATTTAGAGCGAAGGGGAGATTCAATCTTTGTTCCTTCTCAGAAGAGCTATGAGATTCAAAGCTTTATAGATGGTTCTATCCTTACCGTTTCGGATGCCCCTTGGCCTGGTTTTACTCCAGACTTATTGAGCATAGTATTGGTTGTAGCAACACAAGCCAAAGGCAGCTTATTGATTCATCAGAAAATGTTTGAGAGCAGATTGTTTTTTGTAGACAAACTCATTGATATGGGAGCGCAGATTATTTTGTGTGATCCACATCGTGCTACAGTTATTGGAACGGATCGTAAATTTCCTCTAAGGGCAACCACCATGACTAGCCCAGATATACGAGCTGGCGTATCTTTGCTCATTGCGGCCATGAGTGCAGACGGAGTTAGCACCATACACAATATCGAGCAAATTGATAGAGGATATGAGTCTATAGACATACGTTTGAATGCCTTG
>CALCFH010000195.1 GCA_937900215.1 uncultured Cryomorphaceae bacterium | reverse complement strand
GGTGGATGGAATCATGGGTAACAAGAATATTTAATCCAGTGCCCATTCCTATTTCCAATATTGAAATTTCGTTTAAATGCGAAAAAAAGGAAAGTCCATTTTCAATGAAAACATGTTGAGACTCTTGTTTAGCACCATGAATAGAATGGTAATGCTGATTGTAGGTTTCACTAAACAAAGAAAGGCTTCCATCCTTCGTAAGAACTGGAAGCCTTTTTTCTTCAAACTGATTCATAAAAGGAGTTATTCTAGCGGAATTCGGAGCCTTTTAATCTTTGGTATCGGACCCTGACATCTGGTTTGATGACAGTCTACGCAGGTTTGAATACTGGAGTTGTAGGCTTCAATTTTTTCTTCGCGTGAAAGATTTTTAACACTGTTTAACTCCACTAAGTACTCATCTAATAGAATATGAAAGTTACTATCAATTTCTCTTGGCGAAGTAGCTTGCGCTTTGTGCAGGTATTCCAATCCTTCCGGAAATGCAGGCAATTCACCGCCAGTGATAATCGAATCGCGAAGAACTTTATTAAAGCCATAAATCCCCTCCATCATGCCAGCCATTTCAGACATATTGTACATAACGGGCTCATCCTTTTCAATGGGCACAATAGGATCTCTTGATTCCTTTTGGCCGCAGCTAAAAACCAGAATAATACTTATGAAAGGGAGTATCCTCATTCTAAAATAACTCCATTAGCCAAGAAAGTTACACTCACTACAGGCTCAGTGATAGCGGCAATTTCTTCATCAGTAGAACCTGCATCCATTGCTTTATGACGAAGCCAATCAACACTTTGAGTATCTACTTTCGCCATTCCATCTAAGATTGCCATTCTGCCCGCTGAATTCATAGGAACAAAAAATCCGTAGTCTTTGAAACGAACGGTCATGCTTTTACCATTTCCCATATCCACATCCATCCAACATCCTTTCTTCTGGCAACACTCTTGTATTTCGCCTTTTACCTTCACCATAATAGAATCTTGACCATTCATAGCGGCGATCAATTCAGAAGCATTGATAGCTCCATCCGCTGTCATGGTAGAATCTCCATAAATTTCTAGCTCAACAGTCTCAACAATCGTTTCTTCCGCTGCTTGTGGCTGTTGATTGCAAGCCGAAAGAATGAGAATGAAACTTAAGCCGCTTAATAAGAACTTTTTCATTGGGTAATTTTTAGTGGTGCAAAGATAATTATTCAGTGAGTACGATTAAGTGAAATGCAATACCTTTGACCCAAACCCCCTGTTGATATGATTGAAATTCGAAAAATAGAGTCTTCCAGACTTCCATCTACGGATTTTAGTGCCTTAGAATTTGGCAAAGCTTTCTCGGATCACATGTTAATTTGTGAATTTAAAAATGGTGAATGGGGCACGGCCACCATTTTGCCGTATCAAGAATTAAACTATCCACTTTCTTTACATGCCCTGCATTATGGTCAAGCAGCATTTGAAGGCATGAAGGCCTATCGTCAAATCAATGGCGACATAGCCTTATTCAGACCCAAAATGAATTTTGAGCGATTAAATAGGTCTGCCGTGCGTTTGGCTATGCCAGAAGTGCCTGAGGATGTATTTATGGATGGTCTAAAAAAGTTGATAGATTTAGATAGAGAATGGGTGCCTAAAGAGGAAGGGATGTCTCTTTATATCCGTCCTTTCTTATTCAGTAGCTCTTCTTTTATTGCTGCTAGACCCAGTGAATCCTACACTTTTGCCATTATAACCTCTCCTGTAGGTCCCTATTATACAGGCAATGTAAAGGTTAAAATTGAAGAGCAATATACTCGTTCTGCTGCGGGAGGAATTGGCTTCACCAAGGCGGCAGGAAATTATGGCGGCGCTTTTTATCCAACCCGTAAAGCGGTAGAAAAAGGCTATACTCAGATTATTTGGACAGACCACAAAGACCACAGACTTATTGAAGAGTCTGGTACTATGAATATTATGTTTCGTATTGGGGGAACCATGAGAACGCCACCACTGAGCGAACGCATCCTAGCAGGCATCACGCGAGATAGTATTCTCTCTTTGCTCCGCAGTTGGGGCGAAATTGTAGAGGAGCGTCCCATTACGGTAGACGAAGTAGTGTATGCAGCAGAGAACAATTATTTGGAGGAAGCCTTCGGAATGGGAACGGCGGCAGTGGTAAGTCCGATTAGTACTATTGGTTTTAGAGAGAGAGACTTTGAAGTGCCCAATAGCCCTGAAGGGATTGCCGTTAGAATTAAAAAGGCTCTGAATGAAATCCGCACAGGTAAAGTAGCGGATGAAAATGGATGGATGCTTAAAGTCTAGGCAGGTAAGCTGTTTTTGAGAAAACTATCCATCAAATCAATCTCAAAATTATTTCTGAATTCTGAAAGATTGCGTACGGAGAGGTTAAACACTTTAGCATCTCTCGCAATCTTTCCTGTTTTCACATCTTTTCTTGCTTCCAAAAAGGGAATGCTAACAATGCGATTATCTTCTAAGCGAATAGGAACCAGAGCATTATTGAGAAACTCCGTTTCTAACTCTGTCTCTAAACTCTTTAGTAGATGAACGCTTCCATCTATTGAACATCCAGAGGCCATAGAACTGGGATGAACTACTAGAATGACAAATTGATTCAGATACAAACTGAAATCGGCTTTCAAAGCTTGGCCATGCGATTTCCAATTCTTTACGAAATGGGTAAGGCTCGTTTGAAGTCTTTCTAATTGAGGTTCATTTAATGGTTTCGAAGAATGGTAAACCCAAAGGGAACTGTTTTCAGGAAAGTCTAGAAAACTATCCATTGGCGATTCGTTGGTCATCATTTTTTAAAGGAATTATCCAAAAGCTCACTTACGTCATATACTTTGACCGAAGCCTCTTTATTCTTTGCTTTGATACCATCCGTAATCATGGTATTGCAGAATGGACAACCCACAGCGATGATTTCCGGGTTGGTTTCAAGAGCTTGTTCGGTTCTTTCAACATTCACGTCTTTGTTTCCTTTTTCAGGCTCCTTAAACATTTGCGCTCCTCCAGCACCGCAGCAAAGCCCCTTTTCTTTGCAACTTTTCATTTCTGAAATATTGGCTTCTAACTCAGAAATCAAAGCTCTAGGTGCTTCATATTCGTCATTGGCTCTTCCTAAGTAACACGGATCATGGAAGGTTATTCTCTTGCCCTGATACTCACCACCTTCTACTTTCAATCTTCCATCATTCAATAAGGTTCGTAGGAATTGAGTGTGGTGTAATACAGTATATTTTCCGCCCAATTGAGGATATTCATTCTTGAGTGTATTAAAACAATGAGGGCAAGCGGTTACTACTTTTTGAACATCGTATCCATTTAATACTTCAATATTCATCATGGCCTGCATCTGAAACAAAAACTCATTTCCTGACCTCTTCGCAGGGTCTCCAGTGCAACTTTCTTCAGTTCCTAAGACAGCAAATTTAACATTTGCTCTGTTTAGAAGTCGAACGAAAGAACGTGTAACTTTCTTGGCACGATCATCAAAACTGCCAGCACATCCAACCCAAAAAAGCACTTCCGGCTTCTCACCGGCTGAGGCATATTCTGCCATTGTTTTTGCATTGTTCAATTCCATACTATGGTAGATTATAGGGAAGATATATTCTATTATTTAGGGCTCGAAAGGCTAGCAATGATCCAGTTGAATCACATACCGCTTCCATTGTAGTCTGTGCGCTTTTTAAAACAAAAACCCGACTAAAATTGATGCCATACCAGTTTATTGTATCCGCTTCGAAAGTACTACTGCCCTCTGTGCTAATACTATCTGAAAGGATTGGGAATAATTGTATGAAGCTGGATAAATAAAGCATGCTATTTAGACTAGCAGAGCGTTGAAACCGAAATTCAACCGCATCTATTTTAGGATCAATTTGATTGGGAATTTGCTCTTTTGTTCTAGCAATAAGTTGTAGATAAAGAGTATCAAAAAAATAACGGTTTGTTACAGAATATAGTTGTCTATTGTTTGAAATAGAAGTGGATGAACTTGTGCGAACGGCTACTGTGCTGTCTTGAAGTGTATTATACCAACCTGTAAGAGTAGCTGCTTCATTCACAAATTCAATAGCATCTTCACCCACAGGGATAAAGTAGGAGTCTGAAT
>CALCFH010000194.1 GCA_937900215.1 uncultured Cryomorphaceae bacterium | reverse complement strand
GGGTGCATTATTGCTTTTTCGCGTGGGTGACTTCTATGAAACCTTTGGCGAAGATGCGGTAACGGCTTCAAAAATTCTAGGAATAGTTCTAACCAAACGAGCCAATGGATCTGCATCTGAAATAGAATTAGCTGGATTTCCGTACCACTCTCTGGAAACCTATATGCCACGCTTAATTCAAGCAGGCCAACGTGTGGCCATTTGCGAACAGTTAGAGGATCCTAAAACAACTAAGAGTATTGTAAAAAGAGGCGTTACCGAATTAGTCACGCCTGGAGCCCACTTTAGAGAAGGGATTTTAAAAGATGGAAAGAACAATTTTCTGGCTTCCTGGTGTATAAATGGAAACCAAGAAGGGCTGGCATTCATTGATATTTCTACTGGTGAATTTCTGGTTGTGGAAGATGGAGTGCCTGACCTCGACCGATTACTCACTTCTTTAGAGCCCAAGGAAGTAGTAATCCCACTCAGCCTCAAAAGCACTTTTGAAGAACGCTATGGCAGTTCGTTTTACTTGAGTACACTGCCCGATTGGGCGTGTAAGCCTGCCCATGCAGTGAATACCATTACATCCCACTTTCAAACCTATGGTGTCAAAGGATTTGGGTTGGATGCCAGTAGTATAGGAGTGGTGGCAGCGGGTATGGCACTTCAATATCTCATTCAAAACGGCCATCAAAAAATGGCACATATTTCTACCATCCAACTTCTTACCGATGACTCGTATATGTGGCTCGATCGGTTTACTCTGCGAAATTTAGAAGTTCTTCAATCCAATAGCCTTGACGGTGTTTCCCTAATTGATGTAGTAGATAAGTCTATAACGTCTATGGGAAAAAGAGTGGTAAGGAGGTGGCTTTCGGCTCCCTTGAGAAGAAAAGATGAAATTGAAGAGCGCTTGAATACCGTTCAATTTTTTGTGGAGGATGATTTTCTATGTTCAAAATTAAGGGGTGTTTTGGAGCGCATTCCAGATTTAGAGCGCAGTGTTTCTCGTCTAGCAGCACAGCGAATTGGTCCGCGTGAGCTTTTCTATCTTGCGAGATCGTTGAAATTATTTTATGAGCATCTTCAGACTAAAGAACTCAATCATTTTTTGGGCGCTTGGAAGGATGTCAACAGCGAATTAAGCTCCATCCTAAAAACTTTATCTGATGACCCACCAGTTTTAATCCAGAAATCGGGAGCCATTCGATCGGGTATGAATGAGGAGTTAGACTCTCTGCGTGATCTGCTCCTAAACGGAAAGCAACACCTCAAGAATTTGCTGGATAGAGAGATTAAAAACACGGGTATTAACAGCCTTAAGATCAGTTTTAATAATGTTTTTGGCTACTTTCTGGAGGTTCGTAATATTTATAGAGATCAGGTTCCAGAGACTTGGATTCGGAAGCAAACACTTGTGTCTGCAGAACGCTATATAACCGATGAATTAAAAGAATACGAAGAGAGAATATTGAATGCAGAAGAGAAGATATCGGCCATTGAAAATAAGCTCTATTCTGAATTGGTGCACTCTCTGGAATACAAGGTGCAGTCTTTTATAGAAAATGCCAGATATATCGGCAAGCTAGACGCTTTGTCTTCTTTTGCTTCTCTATCCCTTGAAAAGAAGTATTGCAGACCCAGTTGGATTGAAGATGGTAAGTCTTTGAATCTGGTAGAGGCAAGACATCCTGTTATAGAAACTACCCTTCCAACCGGCACGCCGTATATCTCCAATGGAATTTTATTGGATTCAGATAAAGAGCAAATTGCAGTGATCACAGGTCCAAATATGGCAGGAAAATCGGCCCTGCTAAGGCAGGTAGGATTGAATTGCTTATTGGCTCAAAGTGGATGTTTTGTGGCGGCAGAAAAGGCAGAATTGCCTTTGTTAGATCGGCTTTTTGTGAGGGTGGGTGCGTCTGATAATATTTCGAAGGGAGAGTCTACTTTTATGGTAGAGATGAACGAGTCGGCGAGCATTCTCAATAATTTACAAGGAAATTGTCTGGTGCTATTGGATGAGATTGGAAGAGGTACAAGCACCTACGATGGCGTTTCTATCGCTTGGTCTATTACTTCTTTTTTACACGAACATCCAACCAAGCCTTTAACGTTGTTTGCCACCCATTACCATGAGTTGAATGAGATGACAGAATCGCATGAGCGAATAGTAAATTACAATGTGAGTGTGAAAGAGGTCGGAAAGGAAATTGTCTTTTTAAGAAAACTACAAAGGGGTGGAAGTGCTCATAGCTTTGGAATTCATGTGGCAAAAATGGCTGGAATGCCACAATTTGTTGTAAAAAAGGCAGAGCAAATGCTAAAATTCTTTGAAGATAAAAGGCCAGATTCAGGAAAATCAAAGCCAAAAGAGGCGTTTCAATTGAGTTTAATTCAAATGGATGATCCTCTATTACAAGAGGTTAAAAGCATGATTATTGGACTGGATGTCAATAGTCTAACTCCGGTGGAGGCATTGATATTTCTAAATGATCTTCAAAAGAAGCTTCAGCATTAAAAAATCCATTTGCAAAATGCCTCTTTTGTTATACATTTGTCGCCCTCATTTGAGGAATCGCGAAAGTAGCTCAGCTGGTAGAGCACGACCTTGCCAAGGTCGGGGTCGCGGGTTCGAATCCCGTCTTTCGCTCAAGAGAAGCCATCTCTACCGATGGCTTTTTTTATTCGAAGTCAATCTGACTTTGATGGCCGCTCGGGTGGTGGAATAGGTAGACACGCGGGACTTAAAATCCCGTGGGCTGTAAGGCCCGTACGGGTTCGATTCCCGTCTCGAGCACAAAAATGTGTATTATATTTTTTTCTTTTTTTGCCTGAAAGCTCTGCATTCGCAGGGCTTTTTGCTTTCTAGACCTTCAAATAAGTCTGTTTTGCTTTTGATGGTGTTTCACTGACATTCTATTCTTTATACTAGGAATGAATCCGGCTTTCTCGTTCATTCGCATTCTACCTTTCTCATCTCTATTTCAAATAGATCGCCTTTGTTTTATGCTGTATACTGACGGCCATGCTTCTTGATTTTCAAGACTAGGATTAGTCGGAACACCTACTTACATCTGCCTCAGCTAATTTGTTTAACACATTGTATATCAACACTCTGAATTCTAGTAATCTGTAAATTTGATTGCTAAATCCGTATACTTTGACATTAGTATAGAATAAAAATCAGTAATATATTGCCTACATGATTGTGAGACTATTTGGCTGCGCCGTGAGTGGCATTGAAGCCTTGCCGGTAGAGATTGAGGTTCATATCTCAAATGGCAGTAAATTTTTCTTAGTGGGTCTTCCTGATAACGCCATGAAGGAGGCTTATTTTCGAATTCGAGCGGCCTTAAAGAATACGGGCTATCATTATCCAGGTAAGACTGTAACCATCAATATGGCACCAGCCGATATCCGCAAAGAGGGATCAGCCTACGATTTGCCCATGGCTTTGGGCATTTTAGGATGCACCGCTCAGTGTGAAAGCCACTTGTTTTCAGACTATTTAATCATGGGTGAGCTTTCGTTGGATGGAAGTATTAATCCTATTCGTGGAGCTCTTTCTATGGCTATATACGCTCGAGATGCAGGCTTTAAGGGAATGATTTTGCCCGCAGCCAATGCCCTTGAAGCAGCGCTAGTTGAGGGATTGCCCGTTTACGGAATGGAGAACATTCGCGATGTACTTGATTTTCTTGCCAATCCAACGAAGCATGCGCCTGTTCAGTCTGGTTACAAAACAGAGTCTGTGAGCCCTAGTTTCCTTGATCTGAATGAGGTAAAAGGACAACAAGCTGTGAAGAGGGCACTTGAAGTGGCGGCAGCGGGAGGACATAATCTATTGCTCATTGGCCCTCCGGGGGCAGGGAAAACCATGATTGCAAAACGTTTGCCCGGAATCCTTCCACCTATGGAATTTGAAGAAGCGTTGGAAACCACCCGTATTTATTCGGTTGCTACTAAAAGCGGTGGTGTAAAAGGATTGGTTGGAACCCGACCTTTTCGCTCCCCACATCACAGTATTTCAGATGTGGCCTTGGTGGGGGGAGGAAGCCATCCTCAACCTGGTGAGATTTCTTTAGCGCACAATGGGGTGCTCTTTCTTGATGAATTACCCGAGTTTAAGCGGCAGGTTTTGGAAGTGCTGCGACAACCCATGGAGGAAAGAAAAGTAACCATCTCTCGGGCAAAGTCAGTGGTAGACTATCCCGCAGGATTTATGCTTGTCGCCTCTATGAACCCTTGTCCCTGCGGATTTCACAATCACCCTGAGAAAGAATGTACTTGTCCACCTGGCGCTGTGCGGAAATACCTCAATAGGATTAGCGGTCCGTTGATGGATCGAATTGATTTGCATATTGAGGTTACACCCGTTGAAACATCGGCCTTGCAAGCAAAGGCAGTCTTAGAATCGAGCACGGATTTTAGAGAAAGGATAATCAAAGCCCGCACAATTCAAAACCAGCGATTCAAAGGTCAGAATTCGGTTTTTTCAAATGCCATGATGAGCCGGAAACAAGTGGAGCATTATTGCGTGCTAGATGAAGAATCAAGAAAAACCATTGCAGTGGCAATGGAGCGAATGAAGCTTTCGGCAAGAGCCTATGATCGCATTTTGAGGGTTTCAAGAACCATTGCTGATTTAGATGGATCGGATTCGATAGGCTTGCACCATTTGGCAGAAGCCATACAATATCGAAGTTTAGACAAAGCCGATTGGGCTGAATAGCCCGCAGCACTGGCTTGTTTTATTCAAGAAATTGTTTTGTATTGAAAGAAAGCGGTTGCAAACTTTATGTTGCCACGGATGTCCATGCAATTGCCATTGTAATTATTTAAAAGTTTCAAATGAATGGTTTCTGCGATTCAGTCTCCTGCACTGCTCTTTGATTGCGTAATAAAGTGATATAAGTAAAGCATAGAAGCCGGCAAATTGAAATAGAAGTTGAGATGGGGATGAGAGAAGCTAATCATCGCATAATGTTTTAACCTTGCTTTATTCTTTATAATTCATAAGTTTGCAAAAAGAACAAGCATACGATTCAACCTTTTGCAAGCGAATTGTCGTAAAATCCTATGGTAAGGTGTGTCAGGTGGTTTTTCGTATTCTTCCAATTTGTATGCATCTTCTTGAACCATTTAGTTCTTAGGCCATAAACGCCTTGTGCTGCAAATTGCAGTGGCTAGTGAAATAAAGAAGAAGTATTTTCACCCAATGAATGTGTTATTCAGTTCTCGCATAGATGCCTTCAAAAGGCCAGGTGGAGATACGCATCATTTGTTGCAAACCATTGAGGCCCTGAAAACACAGGGTGTAATGGGCTATACCCAAGAGAATTGGCCAGCTGAATGCAAGCCCGATCTCCTTCATCATTTCAATCTCAATAGGCCAGAACTGGGCATAGAGCTCATCCGCCTATATCCAGACGTTCCCCTTGTTATTCAAGCCATTTTCGTAGACTATTCTTCTGTAGAGTCTCAGTCTGAGTCGGGCATGCGACGATTCCTTTCACGTTCTTTCTCTCCTTCCACAATAGAGTGGTTGAAAGAAATTCTACGTACTTTAAAGGCCCAACGTCCCCTGTCTAGTTGGCGTTATTTATTTCTGGGACATGCGAAATCGGTTCAAAAGCTATTGGATTATTCGAGCATGGTAATTGGAGCGAGCCGCTCAGAATTAAATCGAATCGCACGCTATTATTCTCTGTCGGAAGAGAAGCGTGTCGTTTTACTTCCTCCCATCCAAACCCATTATTTCGATAAGATAGAAGCGGTAAGAGAGAATAAAGAACTTCTTTGTGTAGGCCGGTTTGAACCCTTGAAGAATCAGCTCCGCCTCATACAAGCGGTAAGAAATACGGACTATAGCTTAACCTTGGTTGGACGAGCGGCGCCCAATCACAAAGCCTATTACATAGAGTGCCGGCGACAAGCTGGGGAAAAGATTGTTTTTATAGACCATTTAGATTCCAAAGAGTTAAAGCCGCTCTATGAGCAATCGGCTGCCCATATATTGCCTAGTTTCTTTGAGACTACAGGCTTAAGTACTTTAGAGGCCTTGGCGTGCGGTTGCGGGGCGGTGGTTGGAAGGAACGCGGAAGTATTAGAGATTTTTGAAGGAAGGGCGGTGTCGGTAGATCCATTGGAGGTAGCTTCCATCCGAAAAGGCATTGAAATGGCCATACGGGAAAATGACAAAAGCAGAGAGTGGGCAAAATCGATGGCAGATCCGAAGAAGTTGGGCGAACAATTGCATACGATGTATAAACAAATACGGGGTCAATGAAAATTGGAATTCTTGGCTCAAGAGGCATTCCTAATCAATACGGAGGGTTCGAGGAATGTGCAGAGCAACTAGCGGTGCGTATGGTGCAAAGAGGCCATGCCGTAACGGTATATACGAGTCATACACATCCAATAAAAATGAAGAGCTGGAAAGGAGTGCGTATTGCGCGCATTTGGGATCCAGAAAAATCCTTGGGTACCGCTGGTCAATTTATCTATGATTTCCTCAGTATACTCGATTCTCACAAGAGGAGCTACGACATCATTCTACAATTGGGTTATACCAGCAGCGGTATTTGGCAAAACTTACTGCCGAGGAAAAGCAAGATTGTGAGCAATATGGATGGCTTAGAGTGGAAGCGATCTAAGTACAGCCGAACCGTTCAACAGTTTCTAAAATGGAGCGAAAGATGGTCGGCACGAAAGGCAGACCAGCTTATTGCAGACTCTTTGGGCATACAAGATTACTTGGCCAAGCGCTATGGAGCCGGTGCCGTGTACATTCCGTATGGAGCAGAAGTTCCGGAGAATCCAGATATGAAATTATTGGATAAATACTCCGTTGAATCTGGAAAGTATCAGTTGATTTTGGCCCGCTTGGAGCCAGAGAACAATATTGAAATGATTTTGGATGGAGTTGTTGGAAGCCAATATCCTCATCCAACCTTAGTGGTGGGAAACAGAACCAATGCTTTTTCAAAAAGGATGGAGGAGAAGTTTAGAGACTCTAGAATTCGTTTTCTCAACGGTATTTATGCAAAAGAAGAAACCGATGCCCTTCGATTTTATTCACACAGGTATTTCCACGGGCATAGCGTAGGCGGAACCAATCCGTCACTGCTCGAGGCCATGGCTTGTGGTTGCCTTATTTATGCGCACGATAATATCTTCAATAGAAGTGTATTAAATGACAATGCGCGCTTTTTTAGTTCGGCAGAAGAGCTTCGCAGTCAGGTTGAAGATCCCATTCCATCTCAAGAAGCGGCACTTTGGAAGAAAGCCAATCTCAATCTAGTGCGAGATAAGTATAATTGGGATGTAGTGGCCGATCAATACGAATTGGTCTTTCAACATTTAATGATTCGATAATGAGCGCATTGAGTCATTTTTTCTTTTTGTAAAAAGCAATAAAATTGACCGCAAAATTGGCATCCACTCTCTGAATTGATGTTGTATATTCGCCCCCTGTCTAAAACAAGGTAATTTTAATGGCAACTTTAGAAAAGATTCGTCAGCGTTCGCGCCTTCTGATACTCGTAATAGGTTTAGCAATGCTAGCCTTCATACTAACTGATTTGTTTTCTTCCGGAAACTCAATGTTACTCGGAGGGGTAAATGTGGTTGGAAGTGTGAATGGAGATAAAATCGACATTCAAGAATTCAGCAAGAAGATGGAGGAAGCAAGAGCTTCGTACATTTCAAACACAGGAGATCAGGCATTCAACAATGTAACCGAAAAGCAATTTGCAGATCAGGTTTGGAATGCTGCTGTACGCGATAAGATTTTAGGTGATATTCAAGAAGCAAATGGATTTACTTTAACCGACAAAGAGCTTTTTGAAAGAGTGATTGCACATCAGAGCATAGCTACCAATCAGTCGTTTTTAGATCCACAAACGGGTCAGTTTAGCAGAGATCAATTTAAAGCAGCTTTGGCTAATATCCGCGACAATATTGGGGTTGAGCCTCAGGCAGCAGATATTTGGAAAAACTGGCTTCTTTTCGAAACGGCCATCGGAAAGCAAAGTCTAACAGATAAATTCAACAAGGCAGTACAAATGGGTATTTACTATCCAACGGCCTTGGCTAGACAAGACTATTTTGATCAGAATGACTCTTACCAAGCCAAATACATTGCCTTGCGCTACGATGTTATTGCAGACTCTACCATAGAGGTGAGTGTTGCAGAGATGAATGCGTATATCAAAAAGAATATAAATGTATATGAGAGAAAGCAAGAGGAGAGAGCCATCACCTATGTGACCTTCCCGATAAATCCTTCTGAAGAAGATAAGAACCAACTTTTAGCCGAGCTGAATGAACTTAAGAATGGCAAAGTGTTAAGCAGTCCGACGGGCAAGAACGACACCATTTTTGGTTTTGACAAAACGGAGAATGATTCTCTATTTGTGATGGCGAACTCTGAGTTGCCTTATGACGGTGCATATTATAAGAGAGAGAGTTTGTCTCCTTTACTTGATTCTAATATATGGAATGCTCCTGCCGGATTTGTCTACGGACCCTACGAAGAAGATGGAATGTGGCAGCTGATTAAGGTGGTAAATAAAACCGTTATTCCAGATAGCGTTCGCGCCAAGCATATCTTAATATCCGTTCAAGGAGCAACGCGTGCAGCTGAAACAGTAACCCGCAGTCCACAAGAAGGAAAGCAGTTGGCCGATAGCCTATTTGCCCTTTTAGAAAAGGATAGATCTCAGTTTGAAGCCATCAGCAATCAGTACAACGATGATGCGGTAGCCAAAACCAAAGGAGGAGACTTAGATTGGTTTGAGCAAAGAAGTATGGCCAAGCCGTTTGCCGATTTCTGTTTTTACAATAAAACAGGTAAGTTGGGTTTTGTAATAACTGAATTCGGATTCCACATTGTAGAAATTACTGCCCAGAAAGGCGATACAGAATCCATTCGTGTTGCAAGAATTGGCAGAAAACTTACACCTTCTGAAGCAACCTTAGACAATACCTATACACTTGCATCGAACTTCGCTTCAAGTATTGGCGACTTGCGCTTGGGTGCAACTGCTGAGGCACAGGGCATGAGTGCGAAACCCTTGAATAGCTTGAAAGCCTTTGATGAGAACCTTTCGGGTCTGGGTAACAACAGAGATATTGTACGTTGGGCTTACAAAGAAGAAACCAAGGTAGACGATGTTCATTTATTCCCTGTAGGAACAGAGAAGTACATCATTGTTCAATTAGACAAAGTGTATAAGAAAGGGGTTCCTACCGCAGAAGAAATTGAGGCTATTGTAAAGCCAAAGCTTTTGGTTGAAAAGAAGAAAGAAACGATGGTTAAGAAGCTAGAGGAGGCTGCAAAGAGCGGCAATAGCTTAGAAGAAATAGCGAGCGCTCTGGGAATACCCAACGACCAAATTCGTCAGCAGCAGTTGGGCTTCAGTCAGGCAAACATAAATGGCATTGGCGGTGAGCCAGCCTTTGTAGGCTTTTTAAGTGGACTAAAACTGAATACCGTTGCAAAGCCATTTGGTGGAGAAAGAGCAGCCTATGTTGCTATGGTTACCGAACATATTGAGTTGCCTGATCCTGGATTTTATGACGAAGCCATAAAGCGCAACCAAGATCCAATGAGAACGAGAGTAACGAATGGTTTGTTTGATGCTTTAGAGAAAGAAGCAAAAATTAAAGACAATAGAGCGAAGTTTTATTGATATTCTTCCTCAGTAGATTCTGAAAGGGCGTCTAGGCATTTTAGCCAAGACGCCCTTTCCATTTTAATATCCTCCCTAAAGTGCGCAGGAAGCTCATACTGCATGAGATACTCTTCGCGGTTCTTTCCTGCAGGATGAGAAGATAGCCACTCAAATTGTGCATTTGATTCAGTAAGAGCCTCTATCTTAGCCATAAGAGCACCTAGTTCACGCGGATTGATGCCAGCCTGAACCATCATTTCAGCACCAACTAAGTCGGCTTCCTTTTCTTCGTTGCGGGAAAAAGCCAAGCCACTGAGTTCACCTGCTACTTTTTGAATTCCCCCACCTCCTGAGCCAGTGATCATGCTTATGAGAATAGAAAAACCTATTTCGCGGGTTACCCGCTTGAGAATGTGGCTTTCTTGAAGATGGGCAAGCTCATGAGCGAGAACTCCAGCATATTGATTAACCGATTCCATTTCCTTTAAAATTCCACTAAATACAACAATATGGTCGCCGGGCAAGGCAAAGGCATTGATTTCATCTGACTGAATCAAATGCACCTTCACCTTTGAGCGTAAATCGTTATTCTGAATCAACAAATCATCTAGCAACACCTTTGTAATAGAATCTAACTGGGCAGAGATGAGAGAGTCATGGCCTAAAGTCATGGATTTTAGCATCCAGTCACCAATTTTTTCTTCTTGTTCTCTGTGCAACTTTGTCCACTCCGCATTTTTTGTAAAGGGAACAAGCGACAAAAGATACCATGCAAAGGCCAATCCACCTAAAAGAGCAATGGCTTGATTAAATGCTTTGTTGGAATTATTCATTTTTTGATAATAAGATGGGTAATGGCACCAAAAAAGTAGAGTTCATAATGTTTTCCCTTGCGCAAAGCGGAGGCGGCCAGAAGGGTGCTAATCCACTCCCAAAGATTGAATAAGATCACCACAATGAGATAGGCAATGTATGCATCGGTTAAAGGAATGTTTCCGAAAATAATAGCGAAAGTCCAGTAGAAAGAACCCGAGTTGAGCAATACCGTTAACAATTGCGAGAGCAAAGCTTGAGTGCTATGCCATCGAACAAAGAAGGTTGATTTCCTGCTTTCGAGGAAGATAATGCCGGTGGCAGCCAAGTTGATAATAGGGAGGGGCAATCCAACCATAAAAGCAACAATAGACATTAAGTAAGCATTAGAAGCCTTACCAAATTCAAAGTCGTGCACATCGCTTAAATCTATTACAGTTGCTTCTGAATGTTCCATATCCAATTGAGAATAATAAGAGTTAGAATAAATACTTGAATACTGGGTTTGACCTTGAGGCTTTTTTCGAGAGTGAAAAATAGCTTTTCGGTATAAGAAGTAGATCGAATAAAATCGAAGAGCAATAGAATACTGGTCAGAATTAAGCCAAAGAATGCCAGCCAACCCAAAGGATTGAGCAGGCTTGCTTGCCAAAAATGGCCATCGAGAATCAGCAAAACAGATCGAGTAGTACCACAAGCAGGACAAGGATAGCCGCTGAGGTTTTTAAAAATGCATAGACTAAAGCCAGCATGTTCATGGGTGTTGAACAGTAGCCAAAGCCAGCTACCAAAGGTAAATACTCTTAAAAACCATACTAAGCGGCTGCACTTCATCGCATAAGAGCTTGTTGTATTCTTTGGTTATTGTAGTCTTTTGTTTTATCCATAATTAGAAACCAGTCTACAATGGCCCAGATACCTAATCCACCGCAGGTAATTAGTTTTAAAACACCCAACCCCACTTCGCCCAGGAGAAAACGATCTACACCCAGTTGTCCAGCGAGTATAGAAATGATAAGCATAATGGTAGGATCTTTAAACTCTGTGCTCATTAAAGGCAATAGTTTTGAATCATCTGCCTCCAATAAACCATCGCGAATAAGCATGACATCTCGTGAGTTAAAGTACTTGGCATTGGCCATTAAATACTGATTTACCTTATCAATTTCCATAGTAGGTGGTTTTAATGTAAAAATAGAAACGAAATATACTCTTTAATTGATTGTGTATGAAGAACCTTTAATCAAAGGATTTGCAATCGGTAGGCATCGAGTCTGAGAAAGATGAAAAGCAAGATGGTAAATCCCCATAAGGAAGAGCCTCCATAGCTAAAGAAAGGCAGGGGAATACCAATAACTGGGGCCAAGCCAATGGTCATGGCAATATTTACACAGACGTGCAGAAAGAGAATGGCGGTGACTGAATAGCCGTAAATTCTACTAAATGAAGAGCGTTGCCGTTCGGATAAATAAATAAGCCTGAAGAAGAGCACAGTGAATAGGATTATTACCGTGGCACTTCCTAAAAAGCCCCATTCCTCGCCCACAGTGCAAAAAATAAAGTCGGTTGTTTGTTCAGGCACAAAGTTAAATTTGGTTTGAGTACCCTTCATAAAGCCCTTGCCAATTAATCCACCTGAGCCAATGGCAATCATACTTTGATTGGTATTGTATCCTATGCCTTTTGGATCTTCAGCTTTACCGAGTAGGATATTAATTCTATTTCTGTGTCTGTCTTCTAACAACTCATTAAAGGCGTAGTCTACAGACAGAACGACTAGAATAGAAGCAATGGCTGCGAGGGCCAACCACAACCAAGCTTTTTTCTGTTTGCGAAGGATGAATATTGCCAAAGCTAGGAGTGCGAGTATACCTAGAACCATAGTAGAAAGAGGGAAGAGGAGACTGAGGATAAACAGTATACTCATAACCAGCAAAGCCGTTAAAATCCAAGCAGGCATGCCTTCTCGGTAGAGCGGTAAAAGAAATGCAAAATAGACAATGGCAGAGCCCAGATCGGGTTGAGGTAGAATAAGAAGGATAGGAATGGCAATGACAAGAGCGGTAAGCCAGCGTTCTTTTCGAGTGATGCGTCCTTCTTTGGCGGAGAGCACTTTGGCAACGGCTAAGGCGGTAGCGAACTTCATGAACTCCGAGGGTTGTAGGCTAAAACCACCGAATGTGTACCAAGAGCGCGCTCCACTAATTGTGGTTCCAAAGATTAAAACCCCTGCTAATAAGAGCAGTGCGCTAAGGTATATAGGAGTGGCTAGCCTTTCATAGAGCCTTCCATCTAGAAAAAGGATAACGACAAAGAGGCCAATCGAGCTTAAGATCCAGAAAAGTTGTTTTCCATATTCTTGAGACATATCTGTAATAGACGGATGGTTTTCGTTGAATGCCGCCGCATAGATATTAATCCAACCTAAAAAGACAAGAACAAGGTAGATGCCAACAGTAAACCAATCGAGATGGGTGAATATGGTTCTACTTTCTCTCATTTGGCTAAGAGTTTGAGTTTTTTAGCCGCTAGTTCCTCCGCTTGTTTGGCGTATTGATCGTCTAGGTTGCCTTCCATCATACGTTTTACAAGATCCGGTCTAGAAATGCTATCATTGATGTAGCTTTCCATCATAAGACTCGCAATAGGAGCTGCCCATCTGGAACCCCAGTAGCCATTTTCTACAATGATGGAAATAGCGATGGTTGGATTTTCTTTTGGCGCAAAGGCAATAAATATAGAATGGTCTTGTCCGTGTGGATTCTCCGCGGTGCCCGTTTTGCCGCACATAGGAATAGACTCAATGCGCGAGGCTCTTCCCGTTCCCTCTTCAAATACTTTGTGCATTCCTTCAATAACAGGCTCAAAATGAGCTGGGTCTATAGTAGTTTTATGTGGTTTTATGTAGTTTTCATTCACAGTGCCTCCTACATCTCGAACAATATGTGGAGTGTAATAATGGCCTCTATTGGCAATGGTAGCCGCCATATTGGCCATTTGTATGGGAGTCAACAGCAATTCACCTTGCCCAATGCCAAGCGAAATGGTGCTAACAGCTTTCCAATGTTGGTATCCGAATGCTTTATTGAAATACGCTGCACTGGGTACAAATCCTCTTCTTCCAGTAGGAAGGTCGTTGTTTAGAAAATCACCCATTCCAAAACTCATCACATGCTTTCTCCATGCATCCATTCCTAGG
>CALCFH010000193.1 GCA_937900215.1 uncultured Cryomorphaceae bacterium | reverse complement strand
GGCAATGGTCATCAAGGCACTTTAAGCGAGTCTTCGCTTGAACTTCAAGTGGTAGGCAGCAATTTTATCACGCATACAAATGCTGGAGTAACGCCAATGGCTGGTTCAAAGAGTTGGACTTTCCAGTGGAATTCTGGAAGTGCGCCTTCAGGAACGACCATTTATGCTGCGGTGAATTTCACCAACAGCAACAACTCTACCTCGGGAGACAATGTGGCAACGGCTAACCTTGTACTTACCATGGCTCCAATGGTAGTGGCTTCCGACCTAATTATTACAGGTATTGTAGATGGTCCTCTTTCGGGTGGTACACCAAAGGCCATTGAAATATATGTTGCCAATGCGGTTTCCGATTTAAGTGAATATTCTATTGCCAATGCCAACAATGGCGGTCCGTTTACGCTTACTCCTTTTGTGTTTCCTGCGGTCTCTGCCAATGCGGGAGATTTCATTTATGTGGCTTCTGAAGCACCCAATTTTACAGCCTTCTTAGGCTTTGCTCCAGACTACACAACAGGAAATTTAAATGTGAATGGAGACGATGTGGTTGGCTTGTTCAGAAACAGTCAGCTTGCAGATGTATACGGTGTTCCGGGCGTTGACGGTACAGGTACTCCTTGGGAATACCTTGACGGTTGGGCTTACAGAAACAATGGAACCGGTCCGAATGCAACTTTTACACTTTCTGAGTGGATTATCGGAGGTGTAGATGCGCTCGATTTCGAAACCAGCAATGCTACGGCAGCCAATCCTTTCCCAGTTGGCACTTATCTTACAGGTGGCGCCCTTCTTCCACAATTGGAAATTACAGAAGTGATGCCCGGTAGTTCGCTTCCAGCCCCGTACGATGGCGATTGGTTTGAAATAGCCAATACAGGAGCCATAAGCGTTGATTTAAACGGATGGTCTTGGGATGATAATTCTGCTACCGCAGGCACTCATACTTTCGGCACTTTGAACATTCTTCCAGGTGAGCGCATTATTGTGGCCGATATTCCTACGGCAGATGTTGCTGGATGGATTGCCCAGTGGCAATTAACGGGTCAGGGTTTACAAGTAGTTGGAAACGATGCCTTTAGTTCTATTGGTTTTTCAGGTTTAGGTCAAGGTGGAGATGGTGTTTATTTGTACAATCCTTCCAACCAAGCAGTAGACTCTGCGATTTATACAAGCTCCACTTCCGGAATTTCCTTGAATTTCTCAGGAGGAATGCTCGTGGGGCCATCCGTAGCGGGAGTAAACGGTGCATTCACTTCACTGGTAGCTTTAGATGTGGCCTCACCAGGTAATTTAATGCCTCCTCCTCCAACACCGGGTATTCCTACCTATTCTATTTCACAACTACGTGGTGTAGATGCTTCGGGTCTTCCAGACTCATTAAACGTATATGCCCGAATTTACGGAACGGTTTTCTCAATCGATTTCCGCGCTGCGGGAGGCTATTCTTTCTGGATTAAGAATAATCAGCACGGTATAGTTGTTTTTAATTTCAATGATGTGAATGGCTATGTTTCGCAAATAGGAGATAGCATTAAAGTGGTGGGTACCGTATCTCAATTCAACGGCTTAACCCAGTTTGTGCCAGACACCATTGTTACTATTAGTACTGGAAATACGGTATCGGCGCCATTAATTGTATCTGCACCGCTTGCAGAAACCGATGAGGGAGACCACATTCGTATAAACAATGTTACCCTAGTAAATCCAA
>CALCFH010000192.1 GCA_937900215.1 uncultured Cryomorphaceae bacterium | reverse complement strand
TGTGATGCGTATGATTAAATGATAGGCTATGATTGAAGATGGGTATACATATTTACAGATAAGCTGCGTGCTTGCCTTTTCCACACAAATTGAAGACACATGGCCTTTCCTTAAGATAATGAGAAGGAATAATCCCAATTCTCTACCCCACAACGAACTCATCACCGACCGCTCCGGCAATCCCTACCAATATTTCCACTACACCGCCTGGGGCGAAAGCTTCGCCCAAGCCGAAGCCACCCAAGGCAGCTTTAGTTCAAGCTATCGGTTTAATGCTAAGGAGCTGGATGCGGAGACGGGGAACTATTATTATGGAGCGAGGTATTACCATCCGAAATGGAGTGTTTGGTTGGGGGTGGATCCGTTGGCGAGGGAAAGTCCAAATCAAACGCCCTATCATTTTGTGAGTAATAATCCGGTAATGCGGATTGATCCAGATGGGTTAACGGACTTTGAGAACTCTACAACAGGTGATATAGTTTCGGTTGCTGACGGAATGAAACAAACGGTTTTAATCGATAGCAAGAATTGGCAAACGGCAGTAGATTATTCTAAAAATTTGGACGGTAACAATCCAACCGACGCCTACAATTCATTCATTTCTTCAAATGGAGGTGTGGCTGTACCCACAACAAGTAAAGGTGGAGTAATACCAGATAAGAAAATGTTTTTGGGTTTTATAGAGTTTAAGTTTGAAAATGAACCAAATGAAGTGGCTGCTTTTAAGGCGAAGGGAAGTGATAATTATTATGTCGATTCTTGGGATCAGAATGAAAAGGATGCGTTTAAATCCGATCACCTAAAAGAAACAGCGGAGAGCTATGGTTACTCAGATAATGATCTTACAGAAATCTTTCACACTCATCCAAACGGCTATGCAAATGCTTCTGTGGCTGATGCTGGATTAAGCTATGACCTGGGAATACCCATTTATTCTATGGGTTACAGTAGTACGGGCATGCGGACCTTGGTGAACGGAAAAGCGAGATTAACAACGGAGATACACATGGCAACACCACGATTTTTGTCATCAACTGATGTTTATCGCTATCATAGACCAGCTCATATTGATTTGAACTTCTATGGAAAACGGGTTAACTACTAATTGAAATGAAAACACCACTAATCATTCTATTCTATTTGTGCATCTCATTGAAAATAAATGGTCAGATAAGGTCTGATTTTTTGTATCGAACCATGCTTTCTGCAGCCGAGGAAATCAATAATTGCAATAAAAAAGGAACGTATGATTCTAGTCATATAAATATTGCTTATATTAAATTACATGACTTTTATAGCATAGATAGCTTCTGTATCAGTATAGATGAGGATTTTTTATTGTTCGCGAGTTACTCTGGAGATGCAAAGTATTATTTTATCCTTGATGATGTACTTTTTTTATTTCCTCCTACAAATAGAGAAACGGAATTCGCAGCCTTGATTGGGTTTGAACCAATGACTCTACAAGTAAAGTTGATATTAGAGGAACATTGGGTCAACGACTGTGCTGGTGATAGAGATTTCTTTCTTTCCAAGTGTTCCAATTTATTCTTGGATGTTCCTTTTAGGTATTAAAGCAGCCGTAAATGGAGAAAGTACAGATCCTGATTTGTACTTAGAATCGTATAC
>CALCFH010000191.1 GCA_937900215.1 uncultured Cryomorphaceae bacterium | reverse complement strand
GATAGTCGCAAGTCAGAAGACTAGATAAAAGAGAATACCTATAAACGAGAAAGCCTCGCATTTGCGGGGCACTTTCTCTTGTAAATCACATTCTTGAGCTAATTCGCATTGCTTGAATGCATGGATTATAATTTCATTTCGGGTATATCACCATCAATAATGAGTTTTCCAGCTGTGGCTGCTTTAATTGTATCTACACTCACACCAGGAGCTCTTTCTATAAGATGAAAGGCACCGTCTTTAATTTCCATTACGGCCAATTCGGTTACTACTTTTTTAACGCACCCTAGCCCGGTTAGAGGCAGAGAACATTCAGGAAGTAATTTAGACTCACCGCTTTTATTGGTGTGCATCATGGCAACAATGATATTTTCAGCCGAAGCAACCAAATCCATTGCTCCTCCCATCCCTTTTACCATTTTGCCGGGTATTTTCCAATTGGCAATATCTCCATTTTGACTTACCTCCATAGCTCCTAGAACGGTCATATGAATGTGCTGACTTCGAATCATCCCAAAGCTTGTTGCAGAATCGAAAAAAGAGGCACCCGCTAAGGCTGTAATGGTTTGTTTTCCAGCATTGATGAGGTCGGCATCTTCTTCGCCTTCCCAAGGGAAAGGCCCCATACCTAGAATTCCATTTTCCGATTGAAACTCTACATTGATCCCTTCGGGAATAAAGTTGGCAACTAGAGTTGGAATTCCAATACCGAGATTCACATAATACCTGTCCTTTAACTCTTGAGCAATTCTTTGGGCAATACCATTTTTATCTAACATGATGCTTTTTAATTATAGGATTAAGAAGTTTTTCTCTGACGAACAGTGCGCTGCTCAATTCTCTTTTCAAAATGATCTCCCTTATAAATGCGATGAACGAAAATACCGGGCACATGAATAGCATTGGGATCTAAGCTTCCCGCAGGTAGTAATTCTTCAACTTCAGCCACAGTGATTTTGCCTGCCATGGCCATCATGGGATTAAAATTACGGGCCGTTCCCTTGAATATTAAATTTCCTGCTTCATCGCCTTTCCAAGCTTTTACAAAAGCAAAGGAAGCGTCAAAAGCCAATTCTAAAATATGCGGCTTTCCATTGAAAATGCGCACTTCCTTTCCCTCTGCTACCTCCGTTCCGTAACCAGCGGGAGTAAAAAATGCAGGTATTCCTGCACCGGCGGCTCTGCATCTTTCTGCTAAGGTTCCTTGTGGAATAAGATCTACCTCCAGTTCTCCGCTTATCATTTGTTTCTCAAACTCGTTGTTTTCGCCAACATAGCTCGAAATCATTTTTTTAATCTGCTTATTTTCAAGGAGAAGTCCGAGGCCAAAACCATCTACTCCAGCATTATTCGAAATGCAAGTCAATTGTTTTACAGCTCTTTTGCGAATAGCGGCAATAGAGTTTTCGGGAATACCGCAAAGCCCAAATCCTCCAAACATTACAGTCATTCCATCTGTAATACCTTCTGTTGCCTCCCAAGAATTCGCTACAATCTTTGTAATCATATTTTATCCTATATTTTAAAAATCCGTTAATCCGCCATCTAGAGAATTATTCCCAGCCTCATCTGACACAAAATTCTCGCAGTCTAATTCAATTTCAATGGGCCCCTCGGGCCTTGGGAATGCTCCATCGCTTATTGCCAATTCTTCCAACTCATAAACCGCTTTCATATAATTGGCCCAAATAGGAAGGGCAGTAGAGGCTCCTTGCCCGTAATAGGTTCTACCAAAATGGGCTGAGCGGTCTTCGCAACCAGACCAAACGGCCGTTATTAAATTGGGAACCATACCGATAAACCATCCATCTGAATTGTTTTGAGTTGTACCTGTTTTACCCGCGATAGCATTTTTAAAAGCCCAAGGGTATCCAGTGGCAATATTGTTTTCATAGCTTCCACCCGAACCTCTCAAGCGCGTTCCGGTTCCTCCTTGGGTTACTCCCTCAAGTAGTTTGGTAATAACATAAGCATCTTCGGCGCTCATTACCTCTCTTGATTCAGTTTGAAATTCTTCGAGAACCATACCGTTCTGATCTTCGATTCTCAACAGAACTAAGGGCTTGTTGTATACCCCTTTGTTGGCAAAGGCGGTATAGGCTCCTGCCATTTCGTAGACAGATAGGTCAACCGTTCCTAGGGCAATAGAATAGACCTCCGGAATTTCAGCCTCGATACCCAAATCGCGCGCAAGCTGGATAACCGCCGGTGGTTTTACCTGTTTTATTAAATAGGTTGTGATGGTGTTTAGAGACTCTGCCAAGCCCCGTTTCAAAGTTACCCAATCTCCGTATTTATTTTCGGAGTTCTCTGGACACCATTGACTTATGGTGTACTTATCTGGGTCTATGCAAACTTTTACATTCGGTACTTTAGTACATGGAGAGAGCTTCATTTGCCTTAAAGCGGTAGCATAAACAAAAGGTTTGAATGTGGAGCCTACTTGTCTTTTTGACATTTTAACGTGATCATACTTGAAGTAGCGGAAATCAACGCCACCTACCCATGCGCGGATATAACCGGTTTGTGGGTCGACTGAAAGCATTCCTGTTTGGTAGAACTGTTTATACCACCGAATAGAATCCCTGGGTGTCATAATGGTGTCTTTATCCCCTGACCAGTGGTATACTGTCATTTTTTGTGGGACATTGAATTTTGCATCAATTTCATCCGAACTAGCACCTGCCGCCTTCATTTTTCTATATCGATCCGATCTCTTTACTGCTTGGTCTACGATGCGTTCAATATCCTCTTCGCTAATATTTCTGAAGGGATAGGTTTTTCTCTTTTTTTCTACCTTTTCAAAAATTCTCTGCACATTTTTAATATGGTCTGATACAGCTGTTTCAGCCATTCTCTGCATCCGTGAGTCTATGCTTGTGTAGATTTTTAGTCCGTCTGTATACAAATTGTACTTAGAGCCATCTGGCTTTGGGTTTTGATCTATCCAAATTTGCATTTCAGATCGTAGATATTCTCTTAAATAAGGTGCCAGCCCGTTGTCATGGCTTTCTTTGCTGTAATTAATAACTACCGGTCTTAGGCGAAGAGAATCGAATTCTATTTGAGAGATATATCCATTTCTTTTCATTTGTGCAAAGACCACATTTCTCCTATTGAACGATTGAATAGAATCTCTTTTTGGGTTGTAGAGGGATGGATTTTTCGCCATTCCTACTAATAGTGCGGCTTGCTCTATATTGAGTTTATCTGGACTAATTCCGAAATAAATACGAGAAGCAGAATGCACTCCAACAGCTTGGTATAAGAAGTCGAATTGATTCAAGTACATCGTAATAATTTCCTCCTTTGTATACTGTCTCTCCAAGCGGGTAGCAATTACCCACTCTTTAATCTTTTGCATTCCCCTCTTAAAGACATTTTTAGGTGGATCATGGAAGAGCATTTTTGCCAACTGCTGAGTGATCGTACTTCCGCCCCCCATCTTACCCAAATAGGCCAAAGACCTTGCAAAGGCTCTAAAATCTATACCTGAATGATCAAAATAGCGTTCGTCTTCTGTTGCCACCAAGGCATCTATCATTACTGGCGCTATTTCTTCAAATTCTACATGGGTTCTGTTTTCACGGTAATACTTTCCAATGATTTCACCATCTGAGGAGTAGACAGTACTGGCAAAATTGGTCATAGGATTTTCCAACTCAGCAAAGCCGGGCAGGTGGCCAAATGCGCCAATGGCCGTTAATCCAATAATAGAAATAACAGAAACAATGGCAATAAGGGTAAGGCGCCAAAACCACTTTACAAACACCCGAAAGTCGTCGGATTGTATTTGTTTTTTCTTTTTGTTCATTCTGATGCTACATTCTTAAATGTCAAACCAATAGATTCAATTCCTTCCAAGGTTTCAGATCGCATACCATGGCTAAAGACAAAACTGTATTTCCCTAATCCATCCAACTTCATCAAACTGCGTTTATATGGAAAGTCGAGTTGTTTAATGGATCCTATTCCTTTGCCATGCCATCGACCGTATGCATCTGCTAGCTGAATCTCCATGGTGTCTCCAAATTGCCTTCTGCCTTCATAATATACCTCTCTAAACAAGAATAAGTTAGAGAATGGATACGATTGATTGTGCCGAATGTGCATGATTACTTCGTACGTATTCTCATTGGCCTCTTGTTCAAAAGAAAGTTCTATTGGTGTATGCGCCGCCCAAGCCACAGACTCTGGACCAGAAAATTCTTCGTAAACAATGCGTTCAGAATCGCAAGACTGAAATAGAAAAAGACTCAAAAATATGAGCAGCTTATTTCGCATTTTTATTGCGTGGGGATTGACTATTGGGAGTTCTTGCTTTATTCTTATTCCTATTATTCCGCCTTTTTGGGTTGGATTTCTTAGCATCGAAACGGTTGATATCGTCTTGTTCAACGGCAACAATTTCTGTGCTAACGGTTTTATTCTCTTTTAGTTCTTCTTGCAAAGCGTAGCTGCTGAGATCGGCAATTTTCTCTCCCTTCTTATTCTTGGCAAGTATTTCATTTACGTCGTCAGCCTTCAGCTTTATCCAATTTATCATGTCTTCTTTGTAGGCATACCAAAGAAAACCCTTAAAAATGTCCATCTTCATAAAAGTGGCTAAACCCTTTTCTGTATGCAGTTTTTTAGAAGTATCAGGAAATCCTTTCACCGCTTCTAGATAGGTGTCTAATTCATAGTTCAGGCAACATTTCAACTTACCGCATTGTCCTGCAAGCTTTTGTGGATTCAAGGCTAGTTGTTGATATCGTGCAGCAGAAGTACTTACCGAACGGAAATCGCTTAACCAAGAGGTGCAACATAGCTCTCTTCCACAACTTCCAATTCCGCCTACTCTGGCCGCTTCTTGCCTAAACCCAATCTGACGCATTTCTACCCGAATATGAAAAGCCGAAGCATAATCGCGAATGAGTTGCCGAAAATCCACCCTATTTTCAGCAGTGTAATAAAAAACCGCCTTGGAGCCGTCGGCCTGATATTCCACATCCGAGATTTTCATCTCAAGCTTTTGCTCTGATGCTATTTCTCTGGCTTTAACCATGGTTTCATGCTCTTTGTCATACGCTTGTTTCCATTGGTCTAGATCCTTTTGACTGGTTTTTCTAAGGATTTTTGGATACTCCGTGTTGCTGAGAATGGCTTTTTTCTTGAGTTGAAGGCGAACGAGTTCACCTACCATGCTTACCGTTCCAACATCAAATCCTGGATTGGTATCTAAGGCAATGGTTTCACCCGGCACTAAGGCCAGCTCTCTATGGTTGTGATAAAAATCTTTTCTTCCGTTTTTAAAGCGGACTTCTACTATATCGAAAGGCTTTTGACCATCGGGAAGTTTCATATTTGAAAGCCAGTCGAAGACTGGATATGGCGTGCAGCCTGTGGTTCCACAGCTGCCATTACTTCTACATCCTTTGGGCAATCCTCCTCCGCTGCTACAACTTGTACACGACATCTATTTCTACTGGGATTGTAAGGTTAAGGTTCTTTGCGAACACGATTCCAAAAGTAACGAATAACCTTTGAGCCTTTTAATACAGACCCGACTGAGTTTTAAGCATACCATTATCTTCGGTATTTATATTCCAATAGTATATTTCAACCTCATCTCCTTTTTTGAATCGAGCGGCTAACGCCATTTTTATTTCTGCCTTTCCATCAAAAGATTTTCCATACCATTCTTGGGTTTTACCTCCTCTTTTCCAGTGAATAACCAATTTTCCTTTGGTTTCGCCTTGCAGTTCTCCTCTAACCATAGCGATGCGATCTTTCTCCTCTTCAATCTTCCAACTTTCTATAGCCGTAAACTCTATTTCAGATAAATTAAATTGTTTTTCTTCCACTTTGAGGGCAACTTTTCTATAGCGTTTCTGCCAACTGTATGAAGAGCGTGCATTTTCTTTTATTAATTCTGGATAGAGAGTCTGAATCAAAGTAGCTCTAGAGTCTAGATATCGGGCAGAGCCGTTGAAGTAAAGCAAGGTATCCTGTCTGCTTTCATTAGCGCTTGGAAGAATATCAAACAGATCTTCAGCGCTTGTCCAATCTTTTATTGCATTGGAAGCTAGCTTACCTGCAAACAAAGAAAGATCTTCGGAGACAATCCAAACTTCAGCCTCTCCTTTTTCAATCTCAGCTTCAAAATCATGGGCTAGCTCAATCCGCGTATTCATTTTAGTAGAATATGCATAGCGTATACCCACCCCAGAAACAATAAGAAAGGTAAAAATGCCAAGTACTTTTTGATACCCTAGAAGGGGAATGGCCACAAGCAGCAAGAGGGTAATCCATAGAATGGATGAAATTAAGAGTGCGATTTTGGTGCGAACCGGATTGAATTTGAACTCTACTGTTGACACACCACTTTCCAATAGAACCCCCATAAAACCCGTGTTTACAGCTAGAATCTCCATTGTCACTCCATTTACCCGCACTTCCCAACCAGGATAGTTTGTCTGACTCAGGCAGAGAACGCCAGATTCCTGAACGGAGGCCTTTATTTCAATCGTTTCTGGATTTAAGCGATTTAATTCGACGTAATCTTCCTTTGATTTTATAAATGAGATTTGCCGATTGTCATCGGTCCAGAATTGATGCTGCTTTTTTCGCTGACTGTTTTTATCAATTTGCGCCTTGGGTAGCCAACAAAGCGGATTTTCGGTAAGGCTATGATAGCCCGAGCTGTCTTTTTCCAATTGCGAAAGTGAATCGAAATAGAAAGAGTTGAATCCTTCTAAAGAAACCCGTTTAGAAAAAAGGGCATTGTTTCTGTACAAATCTTGGTAAGCCAAGGCATCTGAAGTATTCATTGCCAAGGGGCGATTGGGTTGAAGTCCAAAACCCAGTGGAGCCATTTCTGTGAAAGTCTGCTTAGTGCGCGGAGAGTTGGGTTGTGTGGCGGTAATGGGCAATTGAATTTGCAGAGCGATGAGGAGTTCAAGAAGAACGCAAAGGGCCAGCCATGTCTTTCGCCTCCAACGAAAATATAGTCCAAGAAATAGAGCTGCGATTCCAACTTGTAGCATAGCTCTTGAAGCAAAAGAAAGCAGTGCATTTTCAGAATGGAAGTCGAATTTCCATCCACCTAAGAAAAGGCAGGTAGCCAGCAATAAGCCAAGAGAAATGGCCTGTGGCAAAAGTTGTTTCGGATTCTTCAATTGATCAAAACCGGCAGCCGCTAAAGCAAAGAGTACGAGTATAGAAGGCAGAATAAAGTAGGCGGGTGTTTTAAAGAGCTTCATCAAAGGAACCCAATTAAAAAGCCACATGCGTACGGGTAAAAAATGCCCTAGGGCTGCTGTAGCACAAAGAACTGCCGCCAGCAGGAGGATGCGCTCTCTTCGATTGTTCCAAGCAGATACGAGACCTATACTGCTCAAAATCAGAACCAAAATTCCAATAAAGCCATTTCGCATACTAATGTCTGTAGCGAAAAAAGGGTCACTTAAATCAATACACCAAGGACAGAAAAAAGAGCTAAAACTGGCGGGAGAGAAGGGATAATCGAGGGCTTGGTCTATAGAAACCCCCTCTCTAAAACGCGCAACAAAATCCGATGATTCCCATAGGCTATAGAGCAAGGGTAAGCTGAGAAGAACAAAGAGTAAATAGCCAACTAGGTGGGATTGAAATAAGGAGCGCAATGCAGAGCGATTTCTTTTTAAGTGGATGAATTCTGATAAAAAAAGAAAAAGAAGGAGATAATTTAGAACAATTGCAAGAGCCTGATAGCCTGAGGTTAACATGAAGTGCATCCACAATGCGAAGGCAGCTTGAAAGCGAAATTCGGTTGGATGAGCCCGCATCTTCCACCAAGAATGAAGCACCCATGGCAGTATGGCAGCGGCGGCGATGCGCGGAATATCTTGCGCTTGACCCACCATATAACCGCACAAAGGGTAGGCAAGTGCGAATAGCAAAGCGGAATTTGAGCTTCTTCCGAGGCTAGTTAAGAACTGCCGCATTCCAAATCCGGCCAGGATGAAATAGAATAACAGAGAGAAATGTAGGGCGTACATATCTCTTCCAAGAAAGAAAGTAGAGAAGAGCGCTTCTGGATTCCATGTAGAGCGCACATCGGCATGAAGAGGATATCCGCCTTGCTGAAAGGGCAGCCAAAAAGGAAAGTAGCCATTCCGAAGGCATTCAGACATATAGTGCCTCCAAGGAAGGAGGGTGTCAATCATATCCCATTTTAAGCTCTGCTGCAGGCTGCTAATAGGCCAATAGGCAAGAAGAGGAAGCAAGATCAAAGCCCATTTTCCGAGAGGATGAAAGCCTATTTTTTGATTATCTCCCACAGATTACGAAGTTCATGTTTTAAAACGGCAAGGTTCATTTCTCTAAAGACAATACCTTCTCTCAACTCAACATCTACGGCCTGCCAGCAGATTTCTTTTTTCTTGGAGGCCAAAAGAGCGAGCTCAATATCGAAACTAAAACTTTTGGTTTTTGTAGCCAAGAGGCATTCCATTCCCTTCAGACTAAAGCCTTTTAATCCGCATTGGGTGTCGGGATGTTTAAGCCTTAAAAGCCGTTTATTGAATAACTTTAAGAGCGAGGAGATGAGCCTGCGCTGCAAGGGCAAGGCCTGTAAGTACTTTTTATTTCTCTTTCCAAAAACAACATCGGCTCCCTCCAATAATGAAGCAATAATGGCCTGCATGCTAGCGCAAGAATAGGGCATGTCTACATCGGTAAAGAGCATAAATCCACTGTCAATGCGCAGGGTTCCTCTTCTCAAAGCCTCACCCTTGCCTTGGTTTTCGGCTAGCCAAATCAGCTCCCATCCTCTAGAAATGAAACCATCAATGTCTTTTTTTACAGCCTCAGAAACGGGTCCATCTACTACCATAATGGGCTTAATCTCAACACTTTTATTTACAGAAGTGCGCAATTCTTCGCAACGACTTTCAAGAAGGGCACTCCAGCCTGCGGAGGGGGCATGAACCGGTATGATGAGATGGAGGATATTCAATGAATTATTGGGGCTGTGTCCGTTGGGCAAAGTAATAACTTTGGAGGCAGAGCGTTTAAGCGTTGCCATCTATGCAAAAAAAATATTTTCTCCCCTTATTTTTAGGCCTCTCATGCATGTTCTCGAGAAGCATAAGCGCCCAAGAAGGACTGTGGATAGACCACCTTAGTTTTCGTTCTGCCCGAGATGTGGTGCACAATGGCGACGAGGTGTATGTATCTACAGAACAGGGTGTATTCATTTATTCTGATGCAGACTTTAGTGTTCGCAAGCTCACTAAAATAAACGGACTAAGTGATTTTGACATCTCAGACATTACCTATAATTCTAAGAGAAAAGATTTGGTTATTGCTTATGCTTCTGGTAACGTTGACATTTATGAGCCCTCATCTGGAATTACAACCAACTTTTCTGACATTAAACGGAATACGGGTGTTTTTGGAAGTAAAGCCATCAATTATTCTCAAGCTTTTGGCGATTCAGTCTTTTTTGCCTGTGATTTTGGCATTGTCGTTCTTGATTTAAAAACTGGATTTTTTAGAGACACCTATTTTATTGCATCGGATGGCGGACAGATTAAGGTTAGCGCAGTGTGGGCCGATAGAGCATCTAACCGAATTTATGCAGCCACGGAAGAAGGTCTACTTACTGCCCGATTATCAGATCCCTTGCGGTTTTTTGGTGTTTGGACCCCACTGGCAGGCGCGCACAAGCGGGCAATAAAGCACATGACTTTTTTTGAAGGCAAAGTGATTTATGCGGTAGAAACACTTGACCCAGATGTAGACTCTATTTATGTGGTTGAGAATGGCACGCGAACGCCACTGCTAGGACCGAATAATGGTAGGGTGTATGAGGTAGAGGCGGGTTCAAGCGGATTAGAAGTGGTTTCAATTTTTAATGCGGTATTGTATAACAGCCAGCTTCAACCCATCCAAAACGTATCGGTTAATGCAGACGATCTAAAGGATTTCTCTCCTCGTAAAGCTTCTTTTAACCTGGCATCTCAACGCTTTTGGATTGCCGATAATACTTTGGGATTGGTTCGAAATTTCGATTTATTCTACAATCAGATAATTTTTCCACAAGGGCCGTTTACTAATAACTTTTTTCACATAACCACCAGGGGAAGAAATATTTACACGGCGGCAGGTGGGGTTTCAGATGCATGGCAAAGTACATTTAACAACGATGGCGCATTTAGATACAATGGCACAGATACTTGGTCTAGAGTAGACCCCGAGGGCTTGTCTGAAATTAGAGATGTGCTGCATATTTCTATAGACCCAGTGAACGCTGAGCACTATTTTATGTCTACCTGGGGCAGCGGATTGGTTGAAATACTAAATGGTTCAGTTAGAAATATCTATACCTCACAAAACTCAAATGGGGCCATTCAAAAAGTAAATGGCAATGCAGACAGTGTGTATTTGATTGGAGGTTCTACATTCGATCCGGATGGGAATTTGTGGATGACCAATGCCCTTACAGACAATCCTTTAGTGGTGCGTAGATCGGATGGTAGTTGGAAAAATTTTAGCCTAGGAGCGGCAGGTGGAAACTCTGTGAGTATTCGAGATATTTTGTATACCTCTGAGAATCAAGTCTGGATACAGACCCGCAATGCCGGAATTATTGTTTTTGAAGAAGCTATTCCAAACAATAAAGTGGGCATACTAAACGGAGTATCAGGCACTGGCAATTTGCCTGGCTTGGTTGTAACCGCTATGGCCGAAGATCAAGACGGTGAAATCTGGATTGGCACCGAAGAGGGCATTGGCGTAGTGTATACGCCCTATAATATTTTCGAAAACGGATTGAATTACGATGCTCAGCCCATCTTAATTGAAACCGATGAAGGCATTGTTGAACGCTTATTGAATGGTCAGCCTATATCCGA
>CALCFH010000190.1 GCA_937900215.1 uncultured Cryomorphaceae bacterium | reverse complement strand
ATGGTACTGCCGCTCTTGGAGATCTAGATGGCGATGGTGACATAGATTTAGTGCAATCTGGAATAGGAGAAAATCTGACTGGACAGTCTGCAAGGGTCTCCGTTTTTCTGAATAATGGAGCAGGCCAATTCACTATCACAGTCCAGAATTTCAACAATTTCTGGACAACAGAGCGCACCGTTATGAGTGACATGGATAATGATGGAGATCTCGACCTCATTATCAGTGGGTCTAACAGAACAGATTTTTACAAAAATGACGGACAAGCTTTGTTTACCTACGAGCCAATAGCGCCTTTTATGCCATCGGATGCAGGTGAGATTATAATCGGAGATGTAGATGGTGATGACGATAACGATGTCATTCAATATGGCAGTTTAGATCAGTCTAATGGCTTTGCTACCTTGTTTCTTAATGACGATTCTGGCAATTTCACCCAATCAATGAGCGCAGTTTTTACTCCATACATCAATGCTCGAATAGAGTTTATAGACTTAGAAGGCGATGGAGATCTAGATCTTTTGAGCTTTGGCGAAAATGAAAATGGTGAAGCACAAATGAGCATCTATGAAAATGACGGGCAAGGAAATTTCACTTTATTCATTGATAGCAATGTTAATCCTCTTAATGCCGAAAAGATCAGTGTAGGTGATATAGACAACGATGGCGATGAAGATTTTTTAATCTCAGGCTTATCGGATAATAGTGAACCGAACACATTGCTTTACCTTAATGATGGGAGCGGTCAGTTCTCGACCTTAATCAACTCCCCCTTTCCCAACATATTTGCTGGTAGTAGTGCCTTTTCAGACTTGGATAATGATGGTGATCTAGATTTACTCTTGATTGGGGCTGAAGCTGGTGGAATACCAAACATTCACTCCATTGTTTTCGAAAACCTAGGAAATAACGACTTCCTGGCCTCAGATTCCTTAGGAGGGGAATACATCGCTGCAAATGCAATTGCGGATTTGAATGGAGATGGTAAGAAGGACATTCTCATACAAGGATTTGTGGACGACACTAATGTATACTGGAACAATACGGACATTAGTACAGGACTGAGGGAATTCTTGGACGTAAATATCAGCGTTTTTCCAAATCCGTCTAACGGTAATTTTAAAATACAATGGGACAAGACTTCGATATTCAATCTTTTTGAAATATTTGACATTCAGGGAAACCGGATTTACGGTGAAACACTGTCTATTCAAAGCGCAGCAGAAATTGAGTTGGATATAGCACCTGGCAGTTATTCAATTCGTTTGACCGGTGAGAATGCAAGTGCGAACCGTTCAGTATTAGTAGAGAATTGAGGCTTTATAATTTGGAGAATTTGTGAAAATGATTTCTTACTCTCCATCCGAGATTTTTTTGGAGAAATATGAGCTTGCAGTCCAGGCATATTATCAAGGATGAAACTGCATACAACAAGCTGTAATATTCCATGACCGCACAAACCAGCCGCACAGCAGTCAATGAAAGATCGGCTTTTTCCATGTCACGGTTCATACAGGTGAAACGTTAGCAAACATTAATAGCTTTAATTTGATTAAGGCAAACCATAAAATACTACAATGAAAAAAATAATTTTATCAATCGCAATACTAACATTGGGGTTATCAGGCTATAGTCAAGTACAAATAGGTAATGACATAGATGGGGAAAATATGGTAGACCTGTCAGGTCATTCAGTAGCTATTTCGGCTAATGGAAACATCGTAGCTATTGGTGCTATTGAAAATGATGATGGTGGTAAATGCCATGTCCGATGCCATGCAGATCCTCGAAATGAATGAGGAGTCCGCAGAAGCATGGAACCTTAGAGGAAACATCCATGTGATCTATGCTGAATATCATGAGGCCGTAATGGCGTACAGCGAGGCATTGCGGCTCGACCCTCTCTATGCTCGGGCGTTCCATAATCGTGGACTCGCCTACCTTATGTCATATAGACCGATTCAAGGATGTGATGACCTTGAACGCTCGCTCGAACTTGGGCATAGTGCGAGTGCTGATGCTATAAAGTACTTCTGTGGATTTTGACAATGGATTACTCTGGTCGAGGACGGTTACCCGTCCCCTCAAGCGCGAACATCAGAATAGATCGAGCAGTTCGGCTCAGACCTTCTCCATGCCAATTATGAACTCCATCAGTTCTACATCAGCATAGACACCATGAACATAGTTTATGAAGCCGACTGTGCCATCATGTGCCAAGTGATTTTAGTCGGCTGATGTCATTATTCTCCTTTAAAACCACACATTACAATGGAACCATATCATACCCAACTGATTGAAACTGTCATCGTGGCAATCGGCTTTCTGTTACTGCGATACACAAGTTTGAAATCCATTGATAATGTCTCCAACAGATTTCAGTATTCGAAGTCGAGAATGAAAATCACCAAGAAATTGGTCAAGGTACTTATATCGTCATTGGCTATCGCTTCCATCATCTTGGTATGGGGTGTGAATCAATCGAAGCTACTATACTTCATTTCATCCTTGCTCACCGTGCTTGGTGTAGCTTTATTCGCCCAATGGTCGATCCTGTCCAATATCACGGCCACCATCATAGTGTTTTTTAGTTTTCCCGCCAAGATCGGAGACACCATTGCCATCTTAGAAAAGGACAGTTTAGTAGAAGGGCGTATAAGTGACATAGGCATCTTCTTTGTTCTGCTGAAAACGAAAGATGGAGAAGTAGTCTCAATTCCAAGCAACCTGTTCATTCAGAAAGTAATCAAGCGAAAAGACCTTGACCTTGAAGCTTCAACCCCCGATAAACAGGATTTGTAAGATAGCAGAACTTGTATGTACACCATTTTAATCTATAGCCTATGAATCTTCTCTCCGCAATGAATCCTGAGATCCTGGCAAGCGTTCTTATTGGTGTCTTAGTTGTCCTGGTGGCCACCGTGTTGAAATACTTTCGCCAGCCGTATATTATCGCTTACCTCTTGGCGGGTATCCTGATCGGGAAGCATGGATTCTCACTCATCACTGATGAAGGAGTTACGCACATTATGAGTGAGGTCGGGCTCATCCTTTTGCTCTTTTTTGTTGGCATGAAGACAAGTCTTCCTCAACTCGTCAAGAACATCTGGTATCCCTTGTTTTAACAACATTTAAATTGTAGCTCGAAGTTTTGAGGTCTTTGCAAAAAAAAGAAATTGAATATCGCAAAGCTGAAAAATCTGATTTAAAACAAAATTCTGTAAGACACTATTGCCAATTGAGTATTTTCAAGCAAAAAAAGAAGCGGCTCAGCAGACGATAAATCAAAATTCATTGAACTACAAAAAAGAATAAGAGCTGATCTAAAGATGAACATTATGGAATACAACAAAATGC